>CAZBDS010000116.1:0-5632 GCA_964490735.1 uncultured Acutalibacter sp.
CTAACGGCATTTGGGCAGACGGCAGCCTGACGGTTAAAAACAAATCTGAATTGACTGCACAAGGATATTACTACGGAATCGCCGGTGTGCAGGGCATTACCATTACTGACAGTGCTGTGGGTGCCTACGGAGAAGCCGGGTGTGGTATTTTCGCCCCGGAGGGTAATATCGAAATCAGCGGCGATGATACAGACAAGGTAAAAGCGAAAAGCAATGCAGAGGATAATCCTGCACTGTGTACTTACTATGGCAATATCAGCATCAGCGGCGGAACGGTTGTCGTTGAAGGCAATGGAGATGACGGTATTTATGCCGCGAATGGTATTGAAATCAGCGGTGAAAATACAACTCTGCAAGTTTCCAATCAGAATGCGGAACATAACGGAATTAACACCGGCGCAGTCAATATCAGCGGCGGTAAGGTAATCATCAACACCCCCGGCATCGGAATCTTTGTGGACAGTTCAGAAGAGGAACAACCCTTTAACATAACCGGCGGGGAACTGACCGTCAACGCCGGTGATAGAGCTATTAATGCCCGCAACTCTGATATTAACATCAGCGGCGGCAAGCTGGTTGTTAAGTCTGACAAGAATGGTGGTATTCTCGCCAATTCTCTGACTTTTGGCGGAGGCGAAACCTCGGTTACTGTTGCTGATGATAAAAATCCGATTTCTGTTTACGTAAGCGACGGAGTGAACTTAAACGGCGGCAAGCTGCTGCTCCCCAACGGCGCAGCAAACGGCAGTATTATCACCGGTTATCTCACTTCGGAGAAAGAATACTATCTCGTTAATTTGGATAAAAGGAGGCATTGCATGAAACAAAGCACTTTGATCCAAGCAGACGGGCAAAATCATGTCAGAAATCTTTCCGCTTACTGGCTCCCGGAGCTTACCCTGTGCCGGGAAATCGGCGGGACGATCTACTCGGTCAGCGGCACCTATGAGGGAACGGAAACACCGGAAAGAAAGCTCCGGCGGATCATGGAGCATAGCCTTGAAAGCGGGGCGGGGCATCCATGACAAATGCCCCAAGCAGAGGTATAATAAGAGTGACCGAACCTGTACTGGCAGTTGCCCCTGTAAAGGAGGACGCAGAAATGCAAAGGGCAACCGAAAAAATCACGGCGCTGTACTGCCGTTTATCTCAGGAGGACGCCACCGATGGCGAGTCCAATTCCATATCCAATCAAAAATCCATCCTGCTCCAATTCGCAAAAGAACGGCGCTTTCCGAATCCAACCTTTTTTGTGGACGATGGGTACAGCGGCACCAGCTATGACCGCCCCGGATTTCAAAAAATGCTGGCGGAGATCGAGGCTGGAAATGTGGCGGTCTGTATCACCAAAGACCTCTCCCGGTTGGGGCGCAATTCCTCGCTGACCGGGCTGTACATCAACTTCACCTTTCCAAAGTACAATGTCCGCTATATCGCTATTAGCGATAACTTTGATACCATCGACCCCAACAGTACGGACAACGATTTCGCTGGAATCAAGAACTGGTTCAATGAGTTTTTCGCGCGTGATACCAGCCGGAAGATTCGGGCGGTGAACAAGGCCAAGGGAGAGCGTGGAGAACCGTTGACGGTACACGTCCCCTACGGCTACAAGAAAGACCCGGCGGACAAAAAGAACTGGCTCATAGATGAGGAGGCCGCCCAGGTGGTGAAGCGTATCTTCACTCTCTGCATGGAGGGTCGGGGGCCGATGCAGATTGCCAAGCTGCTGACGGAGGAACGAGTACTCAACCCTACCGCCTATAAACGGAAAATGGGGATCAGCACACCAAATACAGAAAGTGCAGACCCATATTATTGGTATACCAATACTGTTGTACACGTTCTGGAACGGCGGGAATACGCCGGCTGCACCGTCAATTTCAAGACGTATACCAATTCCATCTGGGACAAAAAGCAACGAGACACCCCGCTGGAAAATCAGGCGGTATTCTACAATACCCACCCTGCCATCATTGAACAGGAGGTCTTTGATAAGGTTCAGGAGTTCCGGCAGCAGCGGCACCGCCGTACCAGGACGGGGAAAAGCAGTATGTTTTCCGGCCTTGTCTACTGCGCCGACTGTGGGGCGAAAATGCGCTACTGCACCACCAGCTACTTTGAAAAACGGCAAGACCACTTTGTATGTGCCAACTACCGGAGCAATACAGGAAGCTGTTCGGCACATTTTATCCGTGCTGTGGTGCTGGAGGAAATGGTATGGATGCATATGGAGGCGGTGCTCTCCTATGTCAGCCGTTACGAAGCCCATTTCCGGGCTGTCATGGAAGAACGGCTGAAACTGTCCACCAGTGAAGCGGTCAAGGTGCGGCAAAAGAAGCTGACAAAAGATGAAAAGCGGCTGGACGAGCTTGACCGATTGTTTATCCGTCTGTATGAGGACAATGTGGCGGGACGTATCTCGGACGAGCGGTTCTCCATGATGAGCAGGGCTTATGAGGACGAGCAGGCGGCACTCAAAGACGAGGTGCAGACCCTGCGGCATGAAATTGAGGTACAGGAAAGACAGATCAACGATTTAGATAGGTTTATTCAGCGGGCGCACAGGTATGCGGAACTGAAAGAGCTTACGCCCTATGCCCTTCGGGAGCTTGTCAAGGCGATTTACATCGAGGCACCGGACAAGTCCAGCGGCAAACGGCGGCAGGGCATCCGCATTGCCTATGACCTTGTGGGTTTTATCCCGCTGGAGGAACTGACAAAAGAGGAAACGGCATGACCCGTAGGCCATGCCGCTCCCCAAAAATGTTTACTTTCTTATGGTACCCCAGCTAAGGGCCGTCTCTCTTTTTTGGTGCAGGTGACAGGACTTGACCAGCTGCTTCGCAGCTGATGGCTTGGCCACCCCACGCGGAGCGTGTGGTACCGGCCTGCGCCGCTCCTTGCTAAAAATATGCCGCAGGCATATTTTCTTAACGCTCGGACCTTCACAGGTTCAAGTCCTGTCCGGATACGAAAAAAGAGAGCCGACCACAAGGGCCGTCTCTCATTTTTGGTGCAGGTGACAGGACTTGAACCTGCATGAACTTGCGCTCATATGGACCTGAACCATACGCGTCTGCCAATTCCGCCACACCTGCATATCGTGTTCCACATTTTTACACGGGCGGAACCCCCGCGGCGGGCAGCTAAACTGGTCCGCAAGCACTCCTTTTTGAGTGCTTAGCTATTATAGCACCGGCGGGACAGGTTGTCAAGACTGAATTTTTGGAATTTCGTCTTCGGCTTTGCCGCCCTGCAAGACGCGGAGTAAGCCTGCCTTTCCCGCCGGAACCGGTACTTGCAGATAGATAAAAACCCGCCGCAGGTCTGTACTTGCGGCGAGTTTTTATGCACCTGAATTTTGCATATATACATTCAAAATGTATATTTTTGTGAATTCTTCACAGAAGGTCCACGAATAAAACCGGCACGTCGTATATTTATGCGATTGACAATGTATATTCATTCATGATACAATGCGTTCAACGGTGAAAGCCAACGGCTTTTCAAACCGAAACTCACTGACAAAAATCTATTACTAAGAATGGAGCGTCACACTATGAAACTGACAAAGAAACTTCTCAGCGTCCTTCTTGCCCTTACTCTGCTGGCCAGCGTTCTGGCCGGGTGCGGTTCCACCGCGTCCAACGGTTCCACTGCTTCCACAGGTTCCGCTGCCGGCGGCGGTATGACCGTCACCGAGGGAAAGCTCACCGTGGCCACCTCTCCCGACTTCGCCCCCATGGAGTTCGTGGACGCCTCCAAGTCCGGCCAGGACCAGTACGTGGGCTTTGACATCACCCTGGCAAAATACATCGCCGAGCAGATGGGCCTTGAGCTGGTGATCTCTCCCATGGACTTCAACGCCTGCCAGGCCGCCGTTTCCACCGGCAGCGTGGACATGGCCATCTCCGGTTTCTCCTGGATGCCCGAGCGGGAGGAAAACTACAACCTGTCCGACACCTATCACGCCGGCGACAACGAGAGCGGCCAAACCACCGTGTGCCTCGCCTCCGCCGGTGACAAATACAAGGACGCCCCTAATGTGGAAGGCCTGAAGGTGGGCGTCCAGGGCGCTTCCCTTCAGGAGTATCTGGCGAAAGATCAGCTTCCCAACGCCGAAGTGGTGGTCTTCCAGGACCTGACTACCGGCGCCATGCAGCTGAGAAATGGCGACTTTGACATCATGGCCTGCGCCGATGGCAATGCCGACGCCATCATCGCCGCCAATCCCGACCTGGCCCTTACCGGCTTCGATTTCGTGGTGGATCCCAAATTCACCGACAACCTGATCCTGATGAAGAAGGGCAGCGACGAGCTGACCAAGAAGGTCAACGAGATCCTGGCAAAGGCCGTGGAAGAGAACCTGTATCCCGGCTGGTATGCCGAGGCCAAGGAGCTTGCCAACATCGGCACCGAGGTCAGCTACGACGAGAACGGCAATCCCATCACCGACACTTCTTCCGAAGCCGCCGAATAATTCCGGCTCAAGCGGAGAACCGGTGGCCCCAGGGTCATCGGTTCTCCTTCCTATCAGAAAATTCACCGGGAAAGAGAGTCAGCTATGAATTTTGAAACCTTTATCCCCAACCTTGTAAAGATCTGGACCAACTACTGGCAGGTTTTCCTGTTGGAGGGCCTGGTAGTCACCCTGGAATTCACCGCCATCGCCGTGGCCATCGGCGTGGTGCTGGGCGTGGTGGTCGCCATGCTGAAAATGTCCAAGCACAAGCCCGTGCGGTTTTTGATCTCCATCTACATAGAGGTCCTGCGGGGCACGCCTATTCTGCTGCAGCTGTACCTTTTCGTGTTCGCTTTGCCCCAGGTCCTGTCCTTTTTAAAGTTCAGCAATTTCGTGTGGGTGGCCATCGCCCTGTCCATCAACTCCTCCGCCTACGTGTCCGAAGTGATCCGCTCCGGCATTCAGGCCGTGGACAAGGGCCAGACCGAAGCCGCCCGCAGCCTGGGCCTCTCCTCCCGGCAGACCATGCTGCGCATCGTCCTGCCCCAGGCCGTCAAAAATATTCTCCCCGCCCTGGGCAACGAGTTTATCATGATGCTCAAGGAGACCTCCCTGGCCTCCACCTTCTACATCGGCGACCTGATGACCGCCTACCGGAAGGTAAACGGCGCCACCTATATCGCCATGGAGCCCCTGCTCATCGTGGGCCTGATCTACCTGTGCCTCACCTTCCCCCTCAGCAAGCTGGTGGGCTGGTTCGAAAAGCGCATGTCCACCGACAAGAGCTACAAAAAGCACAACCGCAGCCGCAAGGTGAAAATCACCGCTGGCAGCCAGAACCTGTAAGGAGGAAAGCGGCATGGAAAACAATTTTGAAATGATCAAGACCGTGGACCTCCACAAGGCCTTCGGGGACCTGAAGGTCCTCACCGGCGTAAGCCAGACCATTCACAAGGGGGAGGTCGTCTCCATCATCGGCCCCTCCGGCGGCGGCAAAAGCACCTTCCTGCGGTGCCTGAACCTGCTGGAAAAGCCCGAGCAGGGCAAGATCTATTTCGAGGGCGTGGAGATCACCGGCAACCTGACCCACGAGGAAAAGGAGGCCATCAAGGCCGGCAAGGCCCCCAAGCACCGCAAGGTGAATATCGATATCCACCGCCAGAAAAT
>CAZBDS010000117.1:0-5572 GCA_964490735.1 uncultured Acutalibacter sp.
TTCACCGTGGGGTAGCTGACCCCCAAGGCCTTTTCCACTTCCTTGATGGACCCCCTGCACCGCAGGAACGTCTCCACAAACTGCAAATGCTTTTCCTCCAGGCTGCAAAACCGGCAGGAGGAAAACGCTCCGTTCAGCTCCGTGCCGCAGGTCCCGCATTTTAGGCGGGTCACCGTCAGGGCGCCGCCGCAAACCGGACAGCGGGAAGGGGCGTGAAACATCTGTTGTGCCATATTTTCAACTCCTTTTTTGTTATCTGTTTCCCCGCCGGGCCCGGGACCCGGGGGGATAAGGATCCTTTGATGCTTGCATTATAAATCCATGATTAAGAATTGTCAAGCATTAAATTAATTTTTTTAAGTTTTATGCTTAAATAAATTAAGTTTTCTTATTTTTCAGGCAAAAAAGGGCTCCGGCAAAGTAGCCGGAGCCCTGAAATGGTCCACTTATTTCTTTTTTAGAAAAAACCTTTCCTGTGCCGGCCCAGTCAGCGGTATCCCAGACTATGAAGATAGCGGAGGCTCTGCTCCAGACAGTCGAAGGGGCTGCCCTGGCAGACGTCCTGCTCCACCAGCAGATATTCCACGCCGCCCAGGTTCTCCAAGGTCTTTAAAATCTTGGGGAAATCCAGGTTGCCGCCGCCCACCGGCGCCATGATGGGCTCCCAGCCCTGCACCGCCATATCCTTTAAGTGGACGCAGGGGGTGCGGCCCCTCATTTTTTCCAGCCAGCCGCACACGTCGCCGCCGCCCATCTGCACCCAGTAGGTGTCCAGGGTAAAGCCCATCTCGTCGGGGGCAAAGCTTTCCAGCAGGGTATCCATCACCAGCTTGCCGCCGAATTTCTGGAACTCCGCGTTGTGGTTGTGGTACATCAGCAGCTTGCCCGCCGCGGCCAGCTTTTTGGGGTGCTACTTATTGTCCTCCGCAAAGTGGCAGAGCCACTCGGGGGTGCAGTATTTCTTGGGCATCATGCCGATGCCCACGTATTTGCAGCCGTACAGGTCGTGCTCCCGGATCACCGCCTCGGTGTCGTTCAGGATCCGGTCGGGATTGGTGTGGGTCAGCACGATGGCAAGGCCGTGCTTGTCGCACAGGGCCTTTACCTTTTCGGGGGCGATGGGCCCAATGGCCGAAAGCTGCACGGTGGTGTAGCCCATCTGGGCCACCTTTCCCAGGGAAAAATCCAAATCCTTCTCCGTCTGGGCGTAATCCCGCAGGGTATACATCTGAGCGCCTAACTTCATCATAACAATCGCCATGCGATACAGAATTCGCACAAAGAGCCATGAAATCACGGCCTTTTATGCCCGGTATCGTTTCCTTTCTTCGTATTTTTTACATTGGATCTCCTTATTTTTGCCGCTGCCGCACCGCCTCGTACAGCATCACAGTGGCCGCGCAGGCCACGTTGAAGCTGGAAGCCGAGGAGCTTTCCGCCATGGGGATCGTGCACAGCAGGTCGCAGCTTTCCTTAAAGGCGTGGCACAGGCCGTCGGTCTCGTTGCCCACCATCAGCAGCAGCGGGCCGGAAAGGTCCTCGCCCCAAATGGGGTGCTCCCGGTGAGCGGTGGTGCCCACCGCCCGGAACCCCGGATACTTTTCCTTCATGGCCGCCACAAAGCGGAATACCGTTTCGTTGTCGCTTACCCGCACCGCCGGCACGTTGAAAAAGGAACCCATAGAGGCCCCCACCACGTCAGGGTCGTACAGGTCCACTCCGTGGCCGGTCAGGATCAGCCCGTCGGCCCCCAGCCCGTCGCAGGATCGCAGCAGGGTGCCCAGGTTCCCCCGGTTAGAGGCCCGGTCAAACAGGACAAACAGCGGCGTTCTGCCTTCGGCGGGCTGAAGCCTGGAAAGTTCGTCGGGCTTCATTTTCACCACGGCCAGCAGCTCCGAGGTGTCCCCTTTGCCGCTGAGCTCCGCAAGCAGGGCAGGGGTCAACTCGTAGTTTACCTCCGTCTTTACCTGTCCCAGCATGTCCTGGGCCCAGCGGGACAGGGGCAGCTCCGGGGCGTAGAGGAAAGAGGCCACCTGCCAGCCGTTTTTTACGGCCTCGTTCAGGTTGCGCACGCCCTCCACAAAAAATTCCCCGTACTTATAGCGCTTGTTCCGGTTGGTTTTCAGGACTTCAAATTTCTGGTAATCGGCATTTTTAACCGCAATCCTTTTGGTTGACATAACTTTTAAATTCCCGCTCTCTCAAACTGGGAACATGCCAGAAATAAAAAATTATGTAAACTAATTTCTCACTTCTGCACGTCGATGAGCACCTTCATGGTGGTCTCCCGGTTTTCGTCGATATACTTGTAGGCCTCCAGATAGTCCCGGAAGGCGAACCGCTTGGAAATCAGAGGCTTCAGCTGCACCTTGCCTCCGCTCACCAGCTCGATGGCCTTTTCATAGTCCTCCGAGCGGTACATCATGGAGGTGTTCAGGTCCAGTTCATGGTCGTTGAGCACCGCCAGGTCCACCTGGCCCATGTCCGCAAACACCGCCACCAAAATGATGGTGCTGCCCTTTCTGGCATACTTCACCGCCTGGCCCATGGTGATGTTGCTGCCGGCACAGTCGTAGATCACGTCGGCTTTGTCGGGGCCGAAGCACTTGACAAATTCCTCTCCGAAGTCGGCCGTTTTGGTGTTGACACACACATCGACGCCGCACTGCGCCGCCTTTTGCAGGCGGATATCGCTGATGTCGGTGATCATCACCCTGCGGGCTCCCATGCCCTTGGCGGCCTGGGCCACCAGAATGCCGATGGGGCCGGCGCCCAACACGCAGATATCCAGGCCCGTCACGTCCCCCGCCCGGCGGACGGCATGGACCGCCACGGCCAGGGGCTCGATCATGGCTCCCTCGTCCAGGCTCATGGTTTCGGGCAGAGGCGTCACCTTGGCGGCGTCCACGGCAAAATAGTGGGACGCCACGCCGGTGGTCTGAAAGCCCATGACCTTCAGCTCCTCGCACAGGTTGTATTTGCCGTGGCGGCAGGGGTAGCATTTCCCGCACACCACCTGGGGCTGGATCGTCACCTTCTGGCCCGGGGCAAGGCCCGTGACCCCAGGCCCTAGCTTTTCCACCAGGCCCGAGACCTCATGGCCCTGGGTGACCGGGTAGCTTGTAAAGGGGTGCTTCCCGTGGTATACGTGGATATCCGAGCCGCACACGCCGATCTCCATGATCTTGACCAGAACCTCTCCCTCACGGGGCTCCGGCACGGGGATCTCCCGGAATTCGATTTTCCCCGGTTCTGTCATCACTTGCTGCAGCATACGCGTTCCTCCCTGCTCTGTTATCCTTTCGGTAAGCTAATCATGAGGCTTTTTCCTTGGCCTGTCAAGTCCTTTTTTACGGAAAGCTTGTCCTTTTCCAACCGTTTATTCCTTCCCCTCCACCCGAGAGGCAATATAGGCCTGCATCCGGTCTCTGGGCAGGTCCAGGGCGGCGGCCAGCTCGCCGAACAGCAGGTCTTCGGCCCGCTTTAAAAAGCGTTCGTCCACCGTGCCGAATTTGCGATTCCTGCTGAGAAGCTCCTGCTTTTTGGCATAGATGGATTTGGTGAGCTCCACCAAAGACCGGCAGTCGTGGCTTTTCAGCAGGGCTTCATAGTGCTGGGCCAGCTCCCGGGTGGCCTTGCCGCAGTAGATCTCCCCTTCCGTTTCGGGAATGCGGTCGATGATCTCTTCCGCCTCTTCCCTGGAAATGATAGGCCGCATAAAGACCTTTCCCGCCTCCACCGGCGCGGAAATCACGCAGTCCTCGTACAGGGGCTGCAAAATGTAGTAGGCCTGCTGCTCCCCTGTAGCGGGAGAGGCCTGCTCCTTGATCTCTTTTACCCGGCAAACTCCGGTGCTGCCGTACAGTACCAATTCCCCGACCTGATACACGCGTTCTCCCTCCTTCTGCAATGTGTTCTTTTTTGTTTATTATAGCATACTTTTCCGGGAAATGTAAGCGAAAAAAGAACCCTTCGGGCTGTAAACCCGAAGGGCTTTGCTCATTTGCAGCACTTGCCGCCGTCTCCCAGGTCCGTGGCCCGGGGCGGGAAGAACTCTCCCACCGGGAAATCGATCCGGCGGAACAGGTCGCAGGGGTTGTCGGTAGAGGTGACGCACTCCTTCTCCGGCACGCAGAAGTCGTAGGCGGGGATCAGCATCTGGACATTGCGGACGATCTGCACGATGATGAACAGACCAATGGTGACGTAGACGTTGTTCCTCTGGGGAGAGGAATCGAACTCGCCGCCGTACCGCTTGCAAATGCTCTCGGGGATCCGGCAGTAGGGCTCGCAGCTGCACAGGGGCCTGTCGCACAGCTTGGCGGACAGGGCCACCGGCTCCGCCACCTGCACTGTGGCCTTGGGCAGGACTTTGCTTTCCTGGGGATCCGCGTCGTCCGGGCACTGGTCGGAAGAATACATTTTCACATTGCCCTCGCTGCCGTAAAGGATCACCTTCTTGTTAAAGATGGAGACGCCGCAGACGGGGACGGGACAGGATGTGGGGCCGCCGAAAAGATCCAGCGCCACGTCGAAGAAAAAGGTCATATCCACCGAATAGAAGCCCTTGTTGAACGGGATCGGCTGCAGGTCGATATACACCGAGATCACGCTCACGTCCCGAATGCGCACATTGGTGGCGCAGTCTACCATTTGCTGGCGGTCGGCGGGAAACAGCACCCGTATGTCCTCAAGACAGTCCTTATCGGAGCAGGAATCATAGATTCTCATCGCGTCGATGCAGACAGCCTCTTTGAAGTAATCCCGGCAGTCCATCTCGGGAGTACCCTCGTTCTCAGCCATGGTCCTTCCTCCTTGAAAAGAGATTTCCTTCCATTGTATGACGGGGAAGAAAATCGGTGACAAGGGGAAATTTACTTCACTCTCAGCTCGATGGCGGGAAAATAGGCCTTGAACGCCGAAGGCAGCATATATTCCCGCTTCAGCTCCCCGCCGGAGACCCAGGCAAAGCCCGGCGCCTCTTCCTCCGCCTCGGCAGCCCAGGCCGTCATGCGCCACTCCACATGGGTGAAAACATGCTTGGAATCGTCCAGCGGTTCCGGTACGGCGCACCGGAAACCCAGGGCCTCCAGCGCCTGACCGGCGACGGGCCGGTCCAGCCTGCCCGGTACGGCGGGCAGCTCCCATAAACCGGCCAGCAAGCCTTTTTCCGGCCGGCGGCTGAGGGCCAGCTTTCCCCCGCAGGTCACCAGAAACACGGTGCGCTCCTCTATCTTCCGGGGCTTTTTGGGGGCCTTTACCGGCAGCTCCCCCTGCACTCCCCCGGCCCTGGCCAGGCAGAGCCCGGCCAAAGGGCACTGCCCGCATTTGGGGACGCCTCCCGGCAGGCAGACCATGGCGCCCAGCTCCATGAGGGACTGGTTGAAATCCCCGGCCCGGTCCCTGGGGATTATCCGGAGGATCTCTTCTTCCGTCCGCTTTTTTACCTTGGGGTCTAAAATGTCGTCCCGGCTGGCCAGCAGCCGGGAGGTCACCCGCAGCACATTGCCGTCCACCGCAGGCACCGGAACCCCGAAGGCAATGGAAGCGATGGCCCCGGCGGTGTAGTCTC
>CAZBDS010000118.1:0-5562 GCA_964490735.1 uncultured Acutalibacter sp.
CCTCTTTGCAGAGAATCATGCCGCCCCGAGGGCCCCGAAGGGTCTTGTGGGTGGTGGTGGTCACCACGTCGGCATAGGGCACCGGGTTTTGATGGCAGCCGGCCGCCACCAGTCCGGCAATGTGGGCCATGTCCACCATGAGCAGGGCCCCGCAGGCGTCGGCAATCTCCCGGAACTTGGCAAAGTCGATGGCCCTAGGATAGGCGCTGGCTCCAGCCACGATCATTTTGGGCTTGACTTCCATAGCCTCCTCCATCAGCTTTTCATAGTCGATGCGGCCGGTGACGGGGTCCACGCCGTAGGCCACAAAGTGGTACAGCGCCCCCGACATATTCACCGGCGAGCCGTGGGTGAGGTGCCCGCCCTCCGCCAAATTCATGCCCAGCACGGTGTCGCCGGGCTGCAGCAGAGCAAAATACACGCCCAAATTAGCCTGGGCGCCGGAATGGGGCTGGACGTTGGCGTGTTCCGCACCGAAGAGCTTGCAGGCCCGGTCCCGGGCAATGTCCTCCACGATATCCACGCACTGGCAGCCGCCGTAATACCGCTTGCCGGGGTAACCCTCGGCATATTTGTTGGTGAGCACCGAGCCCATGGCCGCCATCACCGCCGGAGAGACGATATTCTCCGAGGCGATCAGCTCCAGGTTCCTGCGCTGACGGGCCAGTTCCTGGGACATGGCCTCGCCCACCTCCCGGTCTCTCTCTTCTACAAAGCCGATGGTATCCAGTAAATCGCGAAACATAAGAAGACTCCTCCCTGAGATCCAAATCGAATTTTTTTACTGTTTTCTATTATATCCGAAAAATTCTCCCATGACAACCGGGAAATGAAAATTGACCGGCCTTGAGTTTCTCCGGCAGGATATGCTATACTATAAAAAAACACATACAAATAAGCTTTTGGAAAGGGGCGGCGGCCGTGGAAGTGAAAAAGAACGACATGGTTCAGATGGAGATCACCGGCATGACCACCGAGGGCATGGGCGTAGGCCGCTATGAGGGCCTGGCGGTGTTTGTGCCCTTGACGGCGCCGGGGGACGTGATCCGCGCAAGGATCGTTAAGGTCGCAAAAAATCACGCTTACGGAAGGCTGGAAGAAGTGCTGACCCCCTCCCCTTACCGCGTGGAGCCCGACTGCCCCGTGTTCTCCCAATGCGGGGGCTGCTGCTACCGGCATATCAGCTACGAGGCCGAGCTGCAAATCAAAGGGGACCGGGTGCGGGACGCCCTTTCCCGCATTGGGGGCTTTTCGGAGCTTCCCATTCGCCCTATCGTGGGCGCGCCCTCCCGGGACGGCTACCGGAACAAGGCCCTGCTGCCCCTGGGCGCCAAAAAGGACGGCTCCCTTGCCATGGGATTTTACGCCGTGAATTCTCACCGCATTGTGGACTGTCCCCACTGCCGGCTGCAGCCCGAATCCTTTAACGCCCTGATGAAAGCCTTCCGGGACTGGGAAAAGGACTGGGGCGACCCCCTTTACGACGAGGAAAGCCACAGCGGCGTCCTGCGGCGGCTGTACCTGCGCTGCGGGGAAAAAACCGGCGAGCTGATGGCCTGTGTGGTGGTAAACGGCGAAGGCCTCCGCCACGAGCGGGAGCTGACGGAAGCCCTGCGCCGGGCCGCGCCGGAGCTTACCGGAATAGTGATCAACTCAAACCGGGAAAAGACCAACGTGGCCTTGGGCAAAAACTGCCGCACCGTCTGGGGCAGCGGCTTTATCAAAGACACCCTGTGCGGCCTTACATTCCGGCTTTCTCCCCTGTCCTTTTACCAGGTAAACCGCACCCAGGCCCAGCGCCTGTATGAGCAGGCCGCCCGATACGCCGCCCTCACCGGGGAGGAGACCCTGCTGGACCTCTACTGCGGAGCCGGGACCATCGGCCTTTCCATGGCGGACCGTGTGAAAAAAGTCATCGGGGTGGAGATCGTGCCGGAGGCCGTGGAAAACGCCCGGCAGAACGCCCGGGACAACGGCATTGAAAACGCGGAATTCCTCTGCGCCGACGCGGCCATGGCCGCCGAAGAGCTCTCCCGCCGGGGGGAACGCCCCGACGTGATCCTGCTGGACCCGCCCCGGAAGGGCTGCGAAAAAAGCCTGATTGAAACCGTGGTTTCCTTCGAGCCCAAAAGGATCGTCTACGTGTCCTGCGACCCGGCCACCCTCAGCCGGGACTTAAAATACTTCGCGGAGCTCGGCTACCCGCCCCTGGAAGCCGCGCCCTTCGACCTCTTCCCCGCCACCGCCCATGTGGAGACGGTCGCGGTGCTTTCCAAGGGAGAAGCCTAAAAAGGATAAAAATAATTGTATCCCCATCGCCGCGGAAAAATGGCGGTGGGGATACTGCTGTTCAGCAGGCGTATTCCTGCATTCGTTTCCGGTAATGCATGTAATTTTCAAAGCTCACTTCTTCGGGCACACCGTGGTCGCAGGTGGGAAAATACCCTCCCCGGCGCTTCATGGCGGGCATGATCCGGTCCAGCTCCCGGTCGATCTTTTCCGGGGTGCTTGCCAGGATCCGTTTGTCGATGCCGCCGGAAATCAGAAGGTCCGGGTACGCCTGGCCGGTACGCACCACGTCGCAGCCGGAGGCCACCTCGAAGGGGCTTAAATAATCCAGGCCCACCCCTTCCCGGTAAAGGTCGATGACCTCGTCGGAAAAGCCGTCGGTGTCCAGCTGGAAATAGAGCTTTCTTGCAGGGTCGATCTGGCGCTTTTTGGCATTGGAGATCAGCTGCTGGTAATAGGGAAACAGGAATTCCTTGATCATGTCCTTGGAAATCAGGGAACCGTGGTTGTAGCAGATGTCCTCACCGAAGAAGACCTCGTCCAGGGTGACGAATTTCTGATGCTCCGCGATGATGGCGTCGGCCAGCTCGAACCAGGTCTTCATGCAGTCGTGTATCAGATCGGGGTCGTCGTACAGTAAGTACATCAGCTCCAGAGGGCCCATCAGGCTGCGCAGGTACATGTAGCCGCCCACCACCTGCTGGCAGATCACCTGCCCTTCCCCCGCCGCGGCAATGGCGGCAGGCATGGCCCTTTTGATTTCTTCATGGCGTTCCGGCGTTTTGGGGTCCATACGCCACTTGCATTTTTCCTCCCAGGTCTTCATGTCCTTTACCGGGTGGTCCACATATTCCGGCATAAATCCCTGGCGCCTGTTTTTAAAATACTTGACGGAACGGCCGGCAAAATCCTGCACCAGCTCGTATTCTTCGCTGTCCTCCAGCACTTTTTCTTCGAAGATCGGGCAAAAGCCCCCTTCGCACCAGCCCAAGCCGCCCAGGAAATGTTTCCCGGGCGGATCAAAGCCAAAAAGCTCGGCCAGCTCTTCCTGGGTGATATCCTGCTTTAAGTAGCCCTGGCTTTTCCACTGGTCCAAAGAATAGTAGCCGAATTCTTTCTGAAAAATGCCGGCGTCAGGCTTTATGGCGTAAAAGTCTCTCATCTTTTTTGCGCCGGGCGACATATCCTCGTATGCCACCATCGTGTGAATGCCGTCTGATTTCATAGCCTAAAAAACTCCTCCTTGCTAACCTTTAATCGCTCCGATCATCATGCCGGAAACAATGAATTCTGCCTGTATCAACTGATTTTGCAGTCCTCTCAGCCATTTCATTATAACACTTATTATGACAGTATATTGCAATCCTCTCCATTTTTCTATAAATCCATGCAGAAAAAATATATATTTTTTAAGAGCCTCAACTTTCTCCATCCTTTTCGTGACATATCCACTTAATTGTGATATGATAAAGATTCTCGGGAAGCAAAGCCCAAATGCAATACAGAAAGGAATTTATTAAAGAACATGAAGCTTCAAAAAACCGAAAAGAACCATACCCTTTGCGCCGTTGTCCAAAACGGCGGGAAAGTCATTTCGGATACCCAGTCCGCGCTGGATCTGCTGATGACGGCACAATACGAGATCGGGACGAAAAACATCGTGATCGACAAAAAGCTGATCGCGGAAGAATTCTTTATCCTCAGCTCCGGTCTTGCGGGCGAGATCCTTCAAAAATTCGTCAATTACGGCGGGCGTATCGCCATTTATGGAGATTTCTCTCACTACACAAGCAAGCCCCTGAAGGATTTTATCTATGAAAGCAATCAGGGACACGACGTTTTCTTTGTCGATACAGAGGAAGAGGCAATCCACAGGATCACGCAATGAACTCCGGCCGTTCCGGAAACAAATAGAAATAAGGAGATGTGTCCCTTGAAAGAACTGTTCGACCTATTTTTCACCTTCGCCAAGATCGGCGTCATGACCTTCGGCGGCGGCGTGGCCATGCTGCCCATTCTCCAGCGGGAAGTGGTGGAAAAGAAGGGCTGGGCCGAGGAAGACGAGCTGATGGACTATTACGCCATCGGCCAGTGCACCCCCGGCATCATCGCCGTAAACACAGCCACCTTTATCGGCAACAAGCGCCGGGGGGCCATCGGAGGCATTCTCGCCACCTTGGGCGTGGTGTTTCCCTCTCTGGTCATCATCACGGCCCTGGCCGCTTTCCTGCAGAGCTTTGCCGATTCCCCAATTGCCCAGAACGCTTTCGCGGGCATTCGGGTGTGCGTGTGCGTGCTGGTGCTCAACGCCGTCATCAAGCTTTGGAAAAGGGCCGTCATCGATAAGGTGACCATCGTCATCTTCGCCCTGGTGTTCCTGGGCTCGGTCTTTACCGGCTGGACGCCCATTCTCTTTGTGGCGGCGGCTGCCGCGGCGGGGATCGTCTCCATGCTGATCCAAAAGAAGCGGGGAGGGAAACAGGGGTGATCTATTTACAGCTTTTCTGGGAATTCTTTAAGGCCGGCCTCTTCGCCATAGGCGGCGGCATGGCCACTCTCCCCTTTTTATACGACATTTCCGACCGCACCGGCTGGTACACCCACGGCCAGCTGGCCGACATGGTGGCCGTCTCCGAATCCACTCCCGGCCCGGTGGGAGTCAACATGGCCACCTATGTGGGCTTTACCACCGGGGGAATCCCCGGCGCCGTGATCGCCACCATCGGCCTGGTTTTTCCCTCCATTGTGGTGATCCTCCTGGTGGCCCGGGTGCTCCAGAGCTTTCGGGACAATCCTTTTGTCAACAGCGCCTTTTACGGCCTGCGCCCGGCTTCGGTGGGGCTGATCGCCGCCGCCATCGTGCCCATTTTCCGCATTTCTCTGCTCAATGAAAGCCTGTTTGCCTCTTCCGGCCAGATCCTGGACCTGTTCCGTTTTCCCTTCCTGCTCCTGGCCGTGGCCCTGTTCTTCCTCATGCGGAAATTCTCCAAGGTACACCCTATCGTATTCATCGGCGCCTCCGCCGTGGTGGGGATCCTGCTGGGCATGGTTGGCCTGATCTGACTTCCCAAAATTTTGTACCAGAAATGATAAATACGGGCCGATTTTCGGTAAATACAAACCGGACGGGGCCTGCTATACTGTCCTCATGAAATACTTGCAGAACCTGTGCTTTCGGTATTTCAGGGGAGATTGAGGGGCAAGGCGGCCCGGAAAGGCCGCCTCCCTCATAAATTTGAATCGCGCAGCGGTTAGGAGGAATCGGTTATGCAG
>CAZBDS010000119.1:0-5540 GCA_964490735.1 uncultured Acutalibacter sp.
TTCTGGAGCAGGTGGTACAGTCCGGCAAAAAGCTGCTGATCATTGCCGAGGACATCGAGGGCGAGGCCCTGACCACCCTGATCCTCAACAAGCTGCGCGGCACCTTTGTCTGCGTGGCCGTCAAGGCTCCCGGCTTCGGCGACCGCCGGAAGGAAATGCTTATCGACATCGCCACCCTCACCGGCGGCCAGGTCATCTCTGAGGAGCTGGGCCTGGAGCTGAAGGACACCCAGATTGCTCAGCTGGGCCGTGCCCGTCAGGTGAAGATCGACAAGGAAAACACCATCATCGTGGACGGCGCTGGAAACTCTGCGGACATCAAGTCCCGGGTGGGCCAGATCCGCGCGCAGATCGAGACCACCACTTCCGATTTCGACCGGGAGAAGCTCCAGGAGCGCCTGGCCAAGCTGGCCGGCGGCGTAGCCGTCATCAAGGTGGGCGCTGCCACCGAGATCGAAATGAAGGAGAAGAAGCTCCGCATTGAGGACGCCCTGGCTGCCACCAAGGCCGCTGTGGAAGAGGGCATCGTGGCCGGCGGCGGCGTGGCCTGCATCGACGCGATCCCCGCCGTGAAAGCCTATGTGGATACTGCCGAGGGCGACGAGAAAACCGGCGCCGCCATCGTGCTGAAGGCCTTGGAGGAGCCCGTCCGTCAGATCGCCGCCAACGCCGGCATCGAGGGCTCCGTCATCGTGGAGCAGCTGAAGACCAAGGGCAAGGTGGGCTACGGCTACAACGCCCTGACCGGCGAGTTCCAGGACATGATCAAGGCCGGTATCGTGGATCCCACCAAGGTGACCCGTTCCGCCCTGCAGAACGCTTCTTCCGTGGCTTCCACCATTCTCACCACCGAGAGCCTGGTGGCCGACATCAAAGAGCCTACGCCTCCTCCTGCCCCCGCAGGCGGCGACATGGGCGGCATGTATTAAGCCGTCTCACATCAGCTTACAGAAAAGGACCTTCCCGATTTCGGGAAGGTCCTTTTGTCATGGGCAGAAACTTATTCAAACTGGAAAAATTGTTTGCTTTCCGTGTGCGGGGCGCATTTCCCGCTGGTGGCGTCGGCCAGGCGCTTTTCCAGCGCGGGCAGCAGGGCGGGGTCCAGGTGGAACCGCAGGGTGACGTTTTCCTGGAAATCCGTGCCGTCCACCACGCCGCCGCATTCGGGAATCACCGCCGCGGCTTTGCCGTATAGAGAGTAATCGCAGACGGTGCTCATCAGCAGGCATTCCCGCATGGTGATCTTTTTTGCCGCCGCCAGGGCAATGGAGGCGGTGTGGGAATAGGCCCGAATCAGCCCGCCGCCCCCCAGCAGAATGCCGCCGAAGTAGCGGGTGGCCACCACAACCACGTCCACCACCCCGGCTTTTTTCAGGGTGTCGAGGACGGGAATGCCTGCCGTGCCCTGAGGTTCGCCGTCGTCGGAAAAGCGCTGGACGCCGTTTTCCCGCAGGATATAGGCGTACACGTTGTGGGAGGCGTCCCAGTATTTTGTTTTCAGCCCGGCGATAAAATCCAAGGCCTCCTGTTCCGTCCGCACAGGGCGGCAGCTGCCGATGAACCGGGACTTTCGTTCGATGAATTCGTCGTCGGCTTCCTGTTTGACGGTGATATATTCCATCCTGGGGACCTCCTTCCTGCAAAAAAGGCGACGCATTTGCGCCGCCCTTTTTCTTATTTCTTGTCGGTCAGGCCGTAGCGCTTCTTGAACATATCCACGCGGCCGCTGGTGTCCACCAGCTTCTGCTTGCCCGTAAAGAACGGGTGGCACTTTGAACATATTTCGACTTTGATATCCTTCTTCGTGGAGCGGGTCTTGATGACGTTGCCGCACGCGCAGGTGATGGTGGTCTCCTGATAGTCGGGATGTATATTCTGCTTCATTCTCTTTTTCACCTCTTTACAGGCACAGGAATTCTTTGAACCAAGTAATTTTATCACGCTTTGCTTGAAAAAGCAAGAGAAATTTCAAAATGTCCCGCTTTCCAAAAAATTCCGGCGGCCCCGCCGTTACGGCATTGGCATATCGTTCAGGAATTCCAGCTCGATGTGGGCTTCCTGGATGTAGTTGTAAACTGCCTGGATCGCCTGGGCTCTTGTCACCGTGCGTTTCGGGTCAAAGTAGGTCAGCCAGCCGCAGGCGTGCAGGCCGGTCTCCTCATCGGTAATCGCCGACCATTGCTTTCTGCCTTTGAGAAGCATGGTGCGGGCACAGTAATCGGCGCCTTCCTGAGCCCAGGGGCTGATCTGCCCGGCGTCGCAGAACATGCCGGCAGGCTGCTCCCAGTATTCTTCCAGCCAGAGAAGCTCAAAGCCCATGTATTTGGCAAAGCGCATCAGAGCTGCCGCCATTTCCTCCCGGGTGAGTGTACGGCCCGGGAACACGGAGTTCCCGCTGCCCAGCAGGATCCCGCTTTCCTTTGCCCAGAGCAGGGGGCTTTCGGGAATGTTCTCTCCGGGCTTGGCCGCTTCGGCCAGATTCCGGAGCAGCTGCAAAAACTCCCCCCGGGTGACGACCTTCTGAGGGTGGACGTATTCTTCGTCCATCAGGTCCCAGATGATTCCCTGGCCATAGTACAGCTCAATCACCGCTTCCGTGTACCAGGGGGCGGACTCGCCGTAGTTGTCGGCCGGGTAATAGGAGACGTCGGCAGGCGGCGCCATAATGGCGAAGGCGTTCACAGGCAGGCAGACCGCCGTGAGCACCGCGAGGAAAAGGGCCGCGGCTCTTTTCAGGCTTTTTCCGGTGTTCCGTTTCATAACATCTCTTCCTTTCTCCCAGGGGGGGATGTATTTTGAGATACCCACGCTTAAAAGATGGAGCGGAGGAAGAAAAGGTAACAGCCCATGAAAAATTTTTTATTGACTTGCCAGGTAGTCCAGATATTCTTCCAGGCACATGGAGCGCTGCTGCAGGGCCTCGGCAGTTTTGCTCCCCACGTAGCGGATCACCGTGGGATCGGCTTTTACGCCGGTGTAGTCCTCCTTGTATTCGGGGTAGCGGAAAATGAAGCCGAATTTCCCCATGTTGGCCTTCAGCCAGGAATAGGTCCTGGATTTTGCGAAGGTGGCCGGGTCGCTGTTCAGCCGGAGGCACAGCCCGCTTTGGGCGTCGCATTCGCCGGGAGCGGGCTCCAGGCTTTTGGCCTCCGTTTTCGCCATAACGGTGGTGAGCCCCTGGGTTTTGATAAGCTCCTCCACTTTGGCGTTAAAGCGCTTTTCCTGCTCGGCGTAGGACACATAGCCTTCGCTGAACACCAGGGCCAGGCCGTCCTCCCGGGCGGCGGCGCTCAGCAGGCCCAGGGCCTCCGCAATGCGGGAATCCACCTGGACGCCGCAGGCCTCGGCAAGCTCCGGCGCGAATTTGCCGTCGGCGGGGGAGGAGACGTTGATGACGAACAGGTTCAGGTCGTCCCCGTACACCGGCAGGCCCATGTCATCGTATTCCAGCACTTCTTCGGGCTCCGAAGGAAGGGAGGAAAGCTGGGAAGTCCCGCTGGCGCTGCCAGGCAGGGTGAGCTCCTGCCGGAACCAGGGCACCAGAAGAAAGGCGGCCGCCATCAAAACGGCTGCCGTCCCCAGCAGGCCGGCCAATATGGCCACCACCCGCATCCACAGCTTGATCCGCCGGGCGGACCGGTGCTGGGCCTCTTTGTCCCGGGAAACGAATATGTTCCGGCCGGCGGGGCTCATGTCCAGCCGGTGATCGGTGCGTTTCAAGATCTCTCTGCGTATCTTTTTTCTGCTCAAATCCGCATCCTCGCCGTTTTTGAAAAAATACATCTTTATTATACACGATTCCCCCGAAAAAGGAAACGGAAATTTCCCTTTTCTATCATCTTCACAAATCCTTTGGTTTTCGTCACTTTTCTATTTGATTCTTTTTCTATAGACAAGGTTTCCTTCGTGTGGTAAAATAACTGCTGGCTTTGTGAGGTTAATTTTCAGAATTGGAGGAAAGAACATGAAACTTACGTACAACATCAAGGACAGGCCGAAGTTCGGCAAGCTGATCGTGTTTGCCGTTCAGCAGCTGCTGGCCATTATGGCCGCCACCATCGCGGTGCCTGCCATTGTGGGCAATGGCATGCAGCAGACCGCCGCCATGTTCGGCGCCGGTGTGGGCACCCTGGTCTATGTCCTGTTCACCAAGGCGAAGAGCCCTGTCTTCCTGGGTTCCAGCTTTGCCTTTATCGGCTCCATGAGCGCGGCCTTTGCCGGGGCGGTCTCCGTGCAGGCGGGCTATGCCGGCCTGATCATCGGCGCCGTGTTTGCGGGCCTTGTCTACGTGGTGATCTCCCTCATCGTCAAGTTTGCCGGGGTGGCTTGGATCGACAAGCTGATGCCCAAGCAGGTCATCGGCCCCACCGTGGCCATCATCGGCCTCAGCCTGGCGGGCAGCGCCATTACCAACCTGAACGCCGGCGGCTATGTGGTGGACGGCGCTTCCACGGCCTATCCGCTGCTGGCCATCTTTTGCGGCCTGTTCGGGCTTTTCGTCACCATGCTGTGCTCGGTGTACGGCAGCAAGGGCATGAAGCTGATCCCCTTCATCATCGGCATTGTGGCGGGCTACGCCCTGTGCGCCCTGTTTACCGTGATCGGCATTGCCACCGGCAACGACGGCCTGAAGCTCATCGACTTTTCCCACTTCCAGGGCATCGGCGTGTTCACCCTGCCCCGGTTTACCTTCCTGGAGGCCGTAAAGGGCGTTACAGAGATTGACGGCGCCTACATCGGCTCCCTGGCCCTGGCCTACATGCCCGTGGCCTTTGTGGTCTTTGCCGAGCACATTGCCGACCACAAGAACATTTCCTCCATCATCGAGACCGACCTGCTCAAGGAGCCCGGCCTTCACCGCACCCTGCTGGGCGACGGCGTCGGTTCCATGGCGGGCGCCCTGTTCGGCGGCTGCCCCAACACCACTTACGGTGAGTCCGTGGCCTGCGTGGCCATTTCCGGCAACGCCTCTGTGGCCACCATCATCACCACGGCGGTCCTGGCCATGCTGATCTCCTTCATCTCTCCCTTTGTGGCTTTTGTGGAGTCCATTCCCTCCTGCGTGATGGGCGGGGTGTGCATGGCCCTGTACGGCTTCATCGCCGTGTCCGGCCTGAAGATGGTCCAGAAGGTGGACCTGGAGGACAACCGGAACCTGTTCACCGTGTCCGCGGTGTTGATCGCCGGTATCGGCGGCCTGGTGCTGGACTTCGGCTCTATCCAGATCACCGCGGTGGCCACCGCCCTGATCCTGGGCATCATCGTCAACCTGGTGCTCCGCGCCGGGGACAAGAAGAAAGCCTGAGGGCTCTCACCCTGAAAAAGCGGATCCCCTCCCCGTGAAAACGGAGAGGGGATTTTTGTGATCGGGGCGAAAAACTGCGGGGAAGAAAATTTTTTCTGCTTTCTTTAAAGTAATTTTTTTCGGAAAAGCGTATATATAGGCAGAAAGAAGAAGGGAAAGAGAGGCGGTCTGCATGTCGGTACGGGAAGACACCCAGAAGCTGGAACGGGAGACACTTTCTCACTGGGCGGCTATT
>CAZBDS010000120.1:0-5536 GCA_964490735.1 uncultured Acutalibacter sp.
CATGATCTTCTTTTCCCGGGGGGAAAGGCGGTTTACCGCGTCCAGCAGCATGGCCCGTTCGGCCTCCTGCTCAATGTCCTGATTCACCGCGTCGGGCTCGCTGCCCAGCAGGTCGGAAAGCAGCAGCTCGTTTCCGTCCCAGTCCACGTTTAAGGGGTCGTCGATAGAGATCTCGTTGCGCAGCTGGGAGCTTTTCCGCAGGTACATCAAAATCTCGTTTTCAATGCACCGGGAGGCGTAGGTGGCAAGCTTAATGTTCCGCTCCACCCGGAAGGTGTTTACCGCCTTGATCAATCCGATGGTGCCGATGGAGATCAGGTCCTCCACGCCGGCCCCGGGGCTTTCAAATTTCTTGGCGATGTAGACCACCAGCCGCAGGTTGTGGGTGATCAGGGGCTCCCGGGCGTTTTCCACCCCGTTTTTAATGTTTTCCAGTACCTGGGCTTCTTCTTCCTTCGTCAGCGGCGGGGGCAGGGTCTCGGGGCCGTTGATGTAATGACAGGCTTCGCCGCCCCACAGGGCGAGAAAGCGGCGGAGCACCGTGTTTTTCAAAATTTGCAAAATCTGCATGTTATGTACCTCCGTGAAAAAATTGTGGATCCTTGGGCAGCGCCGGGAACTGATCCGGATTGTACAGCGCGGCGAACTGCCCGGCGGAAAGGTTCCTGCCGCAGGCGGCCACCCAGCATTCCAGGGGGATCTTTTCCCGCCCGGCCAGCACCCTTTGGGGCCGGAAGGCCGGCAGCAGGCCGCCGCCGCCCAGGCTTTCAAAGGGGATCAGCCGCAGGCCCTCCGCCTGCACGGCAGTTCCCGGCCCGTTCCCGCTTTTCAGGAATTCCGCCACCGCCGGCGGCGCGGTCTCCTTTAGGCATTCTGTCTGGCAGACGATCACCGGCAGGCCGGAAAAGGGTTCCCGCAGGGCGCTGCCCGTGTCGGCCTTGGCCAGCAGCTTCACGGAATGCCCCCGGTTTTCCAGCACGAGGGAGCAGTACCTTGCCCCGGAGGCTTCCCCGGGAAAAAGCTTTCCCAGCACCCGGAAGACCAGGTAAGCCCCGCAGGTGAACAGGAACAGCAGCAGGGGGGAGAGGTCCAGATAGAACGCGTTTCCCAGCACCGCCATTCTTCCCGGGACGAAAAACCGGATCAGGAACAGGAAAAAGCCTGCCAGCGCCAGGGAAAAGGCCCAAAAGCACAGGGCGGTCTTTAAAAGCATTCGCAGGGGCAGGGGGGCAAAGGCGGACAGCGTGGTGACCGCCGCGCCGGCGATCCCCAGTAGCAGGGAAAGCAGAGGAGGCGGCTGGGGCAGCAGGGCTGTCAAGGCGCACAGGGCCCCGGTCAGGGCGCCCAGCACCAGCCGGCCGTTTCCGGCCCTGAGCCGCAAAGCCTTTTTTACGCACCACAGCAGGAAAAAATCGATGTACAAATTGACGATCACCAAAATATCGGCGTAAACAGTCAAGGGCATCCCCCATTCCCGCGGACTCTGACCGCTGCCTGTATTATAGGCCGCACCCGCTTTTCGATTCTGTCGGTTTATGGATACAGAAAATTTTTTGACGCTCCCCACCATTTCAGAACCATGTCGCCGGGCGATCCTCTGTCAAGCAAATAGTACCTGCGAATACTTGCTTTTTTTCTTGGAAAATGGTACAATAAACGCCTATTTGCCGGAAGAAAAGCTGCTCTTTTTCTGAGTTTGGCACAGAGGGGAAAGATGGTACTATGGGGAAAAATCAGAAACGGGGAGCCCTTTTTGTGCTGTTGGCCTCACTTCTGTTCAGCATCGGCGGGCTTTGTGTAAAGCTGATCCCGTGGTCGGCGCTTTCCATCAACGGAGCCAGGAACCTGATTGGCATGCTGGTGATCGGCTTATATGTGCTGGTTTCTCACCATAAATTGAAATGGAATCTGCCCGTGTTTTTGGGGGCTGTATCCACCTTGGGAACGACCACACTGTACACGGTAGCCAATAAGCTGACCACAGCCGCCAACGCCATTGTGCTGCAATTTACCGCGCCGGCTTTCGTGATCCTGTTTATGATCCTTCTGTTCCATGTAAAGCCCAAAAAGCTGGATGTGCTTACCTGCGGCATGGTGCTGCTCGGCGTGTCGCTGTTCTTTCTTGACGGCCTGCAGGCAGGAAATACGCTGGGAAATCTGGTGGCGGTGCTTTCCGGCGTGTGTTACGCGGGCGTCTTTATGATGAACGCCTCAGAGGGCTCAGACGCCATGTCCTCCGTGTTTTTCGGCCAGCTTGCCGCAGCGGTGATCTTTACGCCCTTCTGCCTGGGAGAGACGGATTTTTCTCCGATCCCCATGCTGGCCCTTTTGGCGCTGGGCGCCCTGCAGGTGGGGCTTGCCTATATTTTTCTTTCCCTTGGGATCCGCGATACTCCGCCGGTAACGGCTTCTCTTATCACAGGGCTGGAGCCGGTGCTGAATCCCATTTGGGTAGCGGTATTTTACAAGGAGCACATTTCCCCCACAGGATTTGTTGGAGCGGTGATCGTAATAGGTGCTATTGTAGGCTATAATGTGCTGAAGAGTAAACGCTCCCAAGCTTCTGTATAGAAAAGAGAGCCTTTTGGTCACTTAAAAGGCGGCCAGCCGGCATAAGCGGCCCCGATCTGCGCAGAATAGAAAAAGCTTACAAAAGGAGAGAGCATATGTATCTGAACAAGAAAAAGGTCGTGCTGGTGGGAACGGGCATGGTGGGCATGAGCTTTGCCTACTCGGCCCTAAACCAGAACGTGTGCGACGAGCTGGTGCTGGTAGACATCGACAAAAAGCGGGCAGAGGGCGAGGCCATGGACCTGAACCACGGAGTGGCCTTTTCCGGCGGCAGCATGAAGATCTACGCCGGGGAGTATGCCGACTGCGGCGACGCCGACATCGTGGTGATCTGCGCCGGAGTCAACCAGAAGCCCGGCGAATCCAGGCTGGCACTTTTAAAGCGCAACGCGGCAGTGTTTCAGTCCATCATCGAGCCGGTGGTGCAGTCCGGCTTCGGGGGGATTTTCCTGGTGGCCACCAACCCTGTGGACATCATGACCCGGGTGACCTACGAGCTTTCCGGCTTCAATTCCAACCGGGTGTTCGGCAGCGGCACCACCCTGGATTCCGCCCGGCTGCGCTACCTGCTGGGCGAGTACTTTTCTGTGGACCCCCGGAACATGCACGCCTATGTCATCGGCGAGCATGGCGACAGCGAGTTTGCCCCCTGGAGCCAGGCCATGCTGGCCACCAAATCCGTCGTCGATATCTGCGAGCAGTCCCAGGGCAGGTTCAAGCTGGAAGAAATGCAGCGGATCGGCTGCGAGGTGCGGGACGCGGCCCAGCGGATCATCGAGGCGAAAAACGCCACTTACTACGGTATCGGCATGGCCCTGGTGCGCATCGTCCGGGCGGTGCTGTTCGACGAGAACAGCGTGCTCACCGTTTCCGCCAGGCTCTGGGGGGAATACGGCCAGAAGGACGTGTACGTGGGCGTGCCCTGCATCGTCAACCACAACGGTGTGGACCGCCTGCTGGAACTGAACCTTTCCCCGGAGGAGCAGGAGAAGTTCGACGCTTCCTGCGCGATCCTCCGGGAAAACTACGAGGGCCTGAAGCTGTAACAGCCCATAAAAACACCCCCGCTCCCAACCGGGAACGGGGGTGTTTGCTTTTTGGTGACGCCGTCAGCGCTTCAGGGCCAGAATATCGCGGATTAGTTCATTTACATGGGCCTCGGTGGTGGCCCAGCTGGTGCAGATGCGCACCGCCGTGTGTTCCCCGTCTATCTTTTCCCAGAAGGAGAACACGTATTTTCCCTCCAGCTTTTTCAAGCTTTCGTCGGGGAAGATGAAAAACCGCTGGTTGGTGGGGGAGGGCGCGTATTCCGGAAAGCCCCCTTCCCGGCAGGCGTCACTGATCCGCTGTGCTTGTACATTTGCCTTCCGGCAGATCTCAAAATAGAGGTTGTCGGAAAACAGCGATTCAAACTGCAGGCCCAGCAGGCGGCCCTTGGCAAGCATACCCCCGTTCTGCTTGATCGTGTACCGGAAGTCCCGGTCGAGGGCGGGGTTTGTGAGGACCACCGCTTCCCCGAACAGGGCCCCACACTTGGTGCCGCCGATGTAGAAGGCGTCGCACAGCTGGGCAAGGTCTTTAAGCGTCACATCGGTTCCTTCGGCGGTGAGGCCGTAGCCCAGCCGGGCGCCGTCCACAAACAGGTACAGATGGTAGGCGTCGCAGACCCGGCGCAGGGCTTCCAGCTCCCGGAGGGTGTAAAGGGCCCCGTTTTCCGTGGGGTGGGAAATGTACACCATGCCCGGCTGGACCGTGTGGCCGTAGGGCGTAGTTTCGGCGTAATGTTCGACGCACAGGGCTTCCGCCTGGGCGGCGGTCAGCTTGCCCTCCCGGCCACAGGGGACGGCCAGCACCTTGTGGCCTGTGGCCTCCACCGCGCCGGTCTCGTGGACGTTGATGTGTCCCGTCTCCGGGGAGATCACTCCCTGATGGGGCCGCAGGGCCCCCCGGATCACCGTAAAGTTTGTCTGGGTGCCGCCCACCAGAAAGTGGACTCCCACTGCCCGGTCCGCGCCGCAGGCCTTGCGGATCAGCGCCCTGGCATGTTCGCAGTAGGGGTCTTCGCCGTAGCCCACGGTTTGGTCCAGGTTGGTTTCCCTCATGTTTTCCAAAATCTTCGGGTGGCAGCCCTCGGTGTAATCGCAGTTGAAATAGATCATGACAAAGCGGCCTTCCTTTCGTTAGCTTTTCCTATTCTATCACCTTTCCCCCGAAAAGGGAAGAGGCGCTCTGGGCACGGGGAACCGGCAATTCCCGCTTTTTTTCGCTTTTTTGTTGACAAACACGGAAGGGTAGTGTATAATCCACATGTTGTAAAGGAAAAAACTTTACACAAGGGGGCGCGAAGCTCCCAGCAAATCCTTCTGGGGGCGGGTTTATGGCAAAGGATCTGAAGATCTCGTATCTGCTGGATTTTTACGGCGAAATGCTCACCGAGACCCAGCGGGAAATGATAGAAGCCTATTACGACGACGACCTTTCTCTGGCCGAGATCGCCCAGGACCGGGACATCACCCGGCAGGGCGTCCGGGACGCCATCAAGCGGGCGGAGCAGCAGCTGTTCGACATGGAGGACCACCTGGGCCTTGCCCGGCGGTTCCAGGATATGCGCCAGGCCCTCATCGCCATCTGCGACTGCGCCCTGGCGATCCGGGACTTGAATGCAGGCGCTGTTCCCGCCATTGATGACAACGTGGCCCAGATTTTGGACCGGGCCAGGGAAATTGCGGAAGAGTAAACCTGAAATTTTACCGGAAACAAGGAGGTGGATCCCATGGCCTTTGAAAGTTTGGCCGACAAGCTCAGCGGCGCTTTCAAAAAACTGCGCAGCAAGGGCCGGCTGACCGAGACCGACGTAAAGGAAGCCATGCGTGAGGTGCGCTTGGCTCTTTTGGAGGCCGACGTTAACTACAAGGTGGCAAAGGAATTCACCGCCAAGGTCACCGAGCGCGCTGTGGGCGAGGAG
>CAZBDS010000121.1:0-5434 GCA_964490735.1 uncultured Acutalibacter sp.
AGATCCTGGACTCCATCTACTATTCTTCCAAGCACAACAAGCCCGTCTATTTCGGCGAGGACGGTCGTCCGATTTTCGACTGATACGCTGTTTGGAATCCGAAGTTTAAGTTTTAGATGCTGCGATTCCGGCGGCCTTGTCGGGATCGCAGTATTTCTTTAATTTTAGAAAGGAAGGATAACCCATGAACAATATCAACTTGCAGCTGTACTCTTTTGGGCACGACTGTTCCCTTTCCCCCCTGGAGAAGATTGCCAAAACCGGTGAGATGGGCTATGCCGGTGTGGAATTTGCCCGGGAATATAAGGACGTTCCCGTGGAGGACGTGGATAAGGCCCTGAAGGCTGCCGGACTTACCGCCGACTCTGCCCATGTGGCTTTTGAATGTATGGAGCAGGATATTCCCTATCTGGCCAAGCTGGGCGTAAAATTTGTGGCCTGCCCCATGACCGCCTTCAACAGCAAGGCCGAGGCCCTGGAAGTGGCCGAGGATCTGAATAAGTGGGGCA
The DNA here is from genome assembly GCA_964490735.1 of uncultured Acutalibacter sp. Lineage (GTDB taxonomy): Bacteria > Bacillota > Clostridia > Oscillospirales > Acutalibacteraceae > Acutalibacter. The sequence goes on from CAZBDS010000121.1 coordinate 510, forward strand.
AGTTTGCCAAGCCCTACGGCATCACCATCGGCTACCACAACCACACCCAGGAGTTTAACACCGACGAGGGCAAGTACCTCTTTGACTGGGTTATCGAGAACACCGACCCCGAGACGGTAGCGTTTGAGATCGACTGCGGCTGGTGCTCCGCTTCCGGCACAGATCCCGTAGAATACATCAAGAAGCATGCGGGCCGCATTGCCGCTATTCACATTAAGGAAAACGGAGCTGTGATAGGCTGCGACCCTGCTTCTTCTCGTCACAATCCGCCCCAGTGGCCCAAATTCGAACTGGATAAGGACGGCAAACCCATCTTCCCGCCGGAGTTCCTGGAAAAAATGCGGGAACGTGACAAATTGAACGTGCCCACCGGCACCGGCATTGTGGACTGGAAGGCCGTAAAGGCCGCTGCCGACGCTCAGCGCAAGGGCGTGCTCTACGTGGTGGAGCGTGAAGCCAATTACGGCGATAAGGATCGCCTGTCCTGCCTGCAGGAGGACATCAACTGGCTGAAGGCCAACCTGTAATCGTCAAATGGAAAAGCAGACGGCCTCTGTTTTTTTGGAAGGCTGTCTGCTTTCGTTTTTTTCGGAAGGGAGAGAAGGATATGGATCTTCACCTGCAAAAAGAGCCAGAAAAGTACGGCCTTAAGGCTACCCGGGAATGGCAGCCGGTGCTGTGTGCCCTAGCGGCCGCGGCATTGCTTCACGTGCTCTTTATGGCCCTTTCCGGAAAATGGCTTCTCTCCCCCAACGCCTACAACTCCTATGTACGTCAGGCTGCCGCCTGGCTGGAAGGCCGGCTGTATTTAAGCGAAAACGTGCCCTGGCTGGAGCTGGCCGTTTACCAGGGCCACTATTATGTGAGCTTTCCGCCCTTTCCCTCTTACGTAATGCTTCCCTTTGTGCTGCTGTACGGGGAAAGCGCGCCGGATCATCTTGTGGCCTTTGCCGCCATGCTGCTGGGAGCCGGCTACGCTGTAAAGCTGGCCCGGCAGATGGGCCTAAGCCACAGGAGCTCCGCCGCTTTCGCTGTGTTTCTCTACTGCGCCAATAATCTGTGGCAGATCACCGTGGACGGCTGGGTGTGGTTTATTGCCCAAAATTTTGCGTTCACACTGACGGTGATGGCTCTTTACTACGGCACCTGCGGCAAAAAGGGACGGGCCTTCTTCTTCCTATGCGCGGCGGTGGGCTGCCGTCCTTTTCAAATTTTATATATTCCGGTCCTTTGCTGGCTGCTGCTCCGGGAAAGGAAAAAAACGGCAAAATGGCTGCTTTGGGAAAAGGATTACCGGTTCCTGCCTGCCGCAGCGCTTGCTCTCTCTTTTCTGCTGCTCAACTGGGCCAGGTTTGGGAACCCTCTGGAATTCGGCCACAGCTACCTGCCGGAATTTACCCGCTCCGCCTACGGGCAGTTCAGCCTGTTCTACCTGCCGGAGAATCTGAAAAGCTTAGTGCGGCTGCCGAGCTTTGACCGGGCCTCCGGGCAATGGATCTTCCCGGAATACAACGGGTGCAGCATCTTTTTGGTATATCCCCTGCTCTGGCTTTGGCTGGCGGCGCTGCTGCGGAAGATCGTCCTGCTGTACCGCAAAAAGGGACGCAGTCTGCGGGCCCTGACGCCGGAACTGGCGGTCCTGCTTTTGGCGTGCGTTCATCTGGTGCTGCTTTGCTCCCACAAGACCATGGGCGGCGCTCATTTCGGCAACCGCTACCCTGCCGACGTTATGCCCCTTCTCTATCTTTCCCTGCTGAAGCTGGAGCGGGAGAATAGCGCTAACCCAGGCGGAGATCTCTGGCAAACCGCCGCAAGGCGCGGCTTTTTTGCCCTGCTGTTTCTGCTGGGGCTGGAACTGAACTTTGCGGGAGTGCTTCACTTTTATCGAACGCTCGGATAAAGAGGAGCAAAAAGAAGGGCTTTCCGGAAAACCGGGAAGTCCTTTTCTCTGCAAAAAAATTTTTTTACCCTGTAACAATCTCTTCCTTTTCTCGACTAATGAACAGAACAAGGAAATGCGAGGTCAATTTTCTCATGGGCCAATTGGAAAAAGCAAAGAAAGGCGACAGAGACGCCTTCGTCGATTTACTGAAGGAGTACCAGGGCCTGCTGTATCATACGGCCATGATGCTTCTAAAAAATGAGGAAGATGCTCTGGACGCGGTACAGGACACGGTGCTGGCATGCTGGGAAACTCTGCCCACGCTGCGGCAGAACAGGTACTTTAAGACCTGGCTTACCAGGATCCTGCTGAACAAATGTTACGACTGCTTACGGGAACGCGCCCACTTTTCCGGCGGCGAGCTGCCGGAAACCGGGACGGAACCGGACTGGGATCTGTCTATGGACATGAGCCGGTCCATGGGGCAGCTTTCCGAAACCGACAGCCTTATGCTTTCCTTGTTCTATTATGACGGCTTTACCACACGGGAAATCGCCCGGCTGCTGTCCATTTCTGAAAACGCCGTGCGCACCCGACTGAACAGAAGCCGGAACCGGCTGAAAAGAATCATCGAAAAGGAGGAGACTCAAAGCTTATGAAACTTGCGAAAAACGACCGAGATTTTATAAAAACCTTGGAAAAAGCCGTTCCCTACCACCCTCTTTCGCCCAAGGCCAAAGAGTGCTTTGAAGAAACCTATCGCATTCTGGGCCCCAAACAGGAAGGCCCAAAGCGCCATCACCGGGTTTGGATCACAGCCCTGTCCGCAGTGGCAGCCTGTTTCCTGCTGCTGTTCGGCACCAACGCCGCCTTCCCGGCTTTTGCGGAGGAGCTGCCGCTTATAGGCGGGTTCTTCCAGGGCCTCAATCAGCGCAACGATTTCCAGCGAGCCGCTGTCCGAGGGAAAACCGCCCAAGGCACCAACACGGGAGAACTGGCCCAGCCTATTTCCGCCGGCGAACAAAGCGGCAGTTACGCTATGAACGTGGAAAGCGCCTTTTGCGACGGACAGATCCTGACAGTCTTTTTGACCATGACCATGCCGGAGGAGACCGCCAAGCCTGTGGAATACGCCTTGGCCGAAACAAGCGAGGCGACCGTCAATGGCGTTTCCGCTTCCCATGTTGACGGCTCCAACCGCTTGTTCTGGCCTACCAAAAATCCGGGAGAATTTGTGGCAACTTTGCTCTACTCTCTGCCGGAGCCTGCGGAGAACGGCGAAACCTTGCAGGTGCAGCTTAAAATGGCGGATTTCAGCGGCAAGGACACTGCCGTAAGCGATTATCGCGACCACCCGCTCCCGCTGGACGGCGCCGCTTTTGAGCTTACCTTTACCGCCGACGTTCAAACCGACTTCAACCGCGATTTCGACTGCCAGGCGGAAGACAAGGGATTTGTCCTGCACCACGTGGAAGCAAGCCCCGTCCGCACCCGCCTGAATTTGACGGTGCCCGCGTCCTCGCGGGGAACCGAGCCCTACCTTTATCTGATGGACGGCACAAGGCGGAACTTCAACCTCTCCTACAGTGACGAAGTCGGCGGCTTCTATGGTTTTCCGAATCACGACAGCTTTACCGCCGATCTCTATTTTGACGGTCTTCCCGCCGGGACCCAGCAGGCCGTGCTTCGACTTTACAGCGATAACTATGACGAGGTGCTGGCGGAGTTCACCCTGGATCTGGAAAGCGGCACTGCCCAGACCAGCGCCACCTACGAGCAGGACGGCGTTCTCGCTCTGGACGGGCCCTACGATTATATGTATCTGGAATGCGAAGGGACCAACGGAGGAAGGCTCGTCTACAATGAAAGCGAAGCGGTCAACGGCTTCCAGATCAGCAGCCTATCCTGGTACGCTCCCGATGGCGGAGTTCAGATCGGCGTCTATCATACCAGCGCCCCCTACCGAGAGATCAAAGCAGAGGTCCTGAACGCCCAGGGGGACGTGGTGGCGGAAAAGGTCTCTGAAAACAGCTCTGTCTGCAACAGCTCTCTGAAAACCTGGTATTTTGACGAGAACTGTGAAGCCTGGAACAGAGGAGAGGGAGAATCTCATTACAGCTATCACTTCTACACTACTTCAAACTATCTGCCCGCCTGCGGCGAGGCGCTGACCGTGCGCATTACGGACGCGCAGACCGGCGAAGAACTGGCCACAAAGGATCTGCTCATGAACGAAAAATTCTTCTGAGAAGAGTGCTGTCCCTGACAGCAAAGAAGGCCCCGGAGCTTTCCGGGGCCTTCTTTATGCTTTCTTTTCTCATAGAAACAGGATATCCAGCAGCTTTTTGCCGGTTTTGGTGCGGAAAACACTTTTCCGCACGGCTTCGATCTCCGGGCGTTTCATCTGGCCCTCGAAGATATTCACCAGAAAGTCGGCCTCCACCAGGGCTTGATAGTCGAGGCCGTCGATATGGGAATAGGTGTGATGATGACCTACCAGAAAGCAGACACGTTCCACCATACCGGCAGGATATCCCAAGCCGGTAAGCATTTCCCGGGCTATGTCCGGCCCCTCTTTTTCCTGATACTCGCCGGCGGCGCTGCCGTACTTTTCCATGCTGGGCTTGATGCCGATATCGTGAACGAGGGCGGCCGTCTCCGTCAGCTCCTGCAGCTCGGGAGAAAAGCCCTCCCCTTCTCCGATGGCCTGGGCAAAGGCAAAAACCTTCAGGAAATGGTTGACCCCAGCAACATTGCCGGCCTCATATTCGGACATGGCCACAATTAAAGGTGCGTGATTCATCGTTATTCTCCTTTATAGGAAATCATTTCGCCGCCCGAAGGGAGCGGTATTCCTCGGCGGTCATGGAATAGCAGCACAGATCCAGCACCGTGCCGTCAAAACGCTTTGACGCCTGCCGAAGCAAACCTTCGTAATGAAAGCCGCACTTTTCAATGACCCGTTTGGAGCGGGCATTGAAGGGATAGTGGGTAATGGAAAGCAGCCGGGCGCCTAGGACCTGAAAAGCATAGTCGATGGCGG
>CAZBDS010000122.1:0-1595 GCA_964490735.1 uncultured Acutalibacter sp.
GAGAGGGACCCTGATGGTCCCCTCTCACACTCTTCCCCCTTCCGCTTTTTTGGTCAGAGAGTTTATTGACGGACTGAGGGCGGTGGGAAATTCCCGCCGCCCTTGCTATTTGAAAAAATATTGAGTATCCTTATAATAGAGCAGACCAAACGGGAGACTGCTCCGTCTAATGGTTGTAGAGAACGGGGAAAGGGGGAGTGCGCCTTGCGGACGGAATATTGGGTGCGAAAGGCACAGGACGGCGACAAGGAAGCCTTTGTCAGGCTGATGCGTGACAGCGAGCCTGCCATGTACCGGGCGGCCAAGGCCATTCTCCACCGGGAAGAGGACGTGGAGGACGCCATGCAGGAGGCGGTGTGCAAGGCTTTCCAAAAGCTGCCGGATCTGCGCCAGCCCAAATATTTCAAAACATGGCTCACCCGCATTTTGATCAATTGCTGCTACGACCTGCTGCGTCCCATGAAAAATATGGCGCCTTTAGAGCTGCTGCCGGAGGTGGAAAGTCCCGGGGAGGACCCGGACCTTTCCCTGGACGTGCGGGCCGCCCTGAACGCTTTAAGCGAAAACGACCGGCTGGTGATGACCCTGTTTTATTTGAACGATCTGCCCATCAAGGAGATCGCGAGGCTTCTGGTCATCAGCGAAAGCGCCGTCAAGCAGCGGCTGGTCCACGGCAGGGAAAAGTTCCGAACGATCTATCAAACCGCAGGAGAGGAGGGGACCGGGCGATGAAAAAGCAAGCAAGGCACGACGGGAAAAAGCTTTCCGGCCGCCTTCTAAAGCGCGATAAGGCCTTTTTGAAAGAGCTTGCCCGGGAATGGGACGTGGAGCAGGTTCCCCGTTCCTGCCGGGAAAAGCTGGAGCAGACCTTTGAAAGTCTGCCCCAGGAATTGGTGGTCCGTCCCCGGTTCTGGCGTTCCTTCGGGTGGCGCGCCGCAGTGGCGGCCACGGTGTGTGCTGTCTGCTGTGTGTTCCTGTTTCTGCTGAACCTGCGGGCCCCCCAGTTCACCGAAAGCCTGCCCGGCCTGGGCAGCGCTTTTCATGCCCTGAACCAGTGGCTTTCCGAGCAGTCCCGCCCGGAGGGGGAGGAACTGCCCCGGGAGAGCATGACGGAAGAACCCTCGCTGCCAGTGGAAGGCGAGTTCCTTCCCCTGCCCGTGGAGGACAACGGCACGGTGCTGAACGGTTTTTCCTGGAACGAGGACACGGGGGAGCTCACCCTTGGCCTGACGATCCCCTACATGGGGCGCTTCAGTTACAGCCTGCTGGGCTATAATAGTCCTACCCGGCTGGGAACCTGCGTAAGCATCACCGTGGACGGAGAAGAAACCTTTTTGGACGAGGGGGGTTTCCTGGGCACAGAAGACGAAGAGAGCCTGCTGTATTCGGACGGCTTGTTCCAGGCTACCCTGCCCCTGGATGAGAACGCCGTTCAGCTGGAATATCGTGGCGGCGTCAACCGTTCTCAGGCAAAGGGGCCTGTGGTGGTGACCTTGTACGCCGCATATAACGGGCCTCCCAACGCCAATTTCGGAGAGATGGTCACCGCCGAGTTTACCCTGGACCTGCAGGGGGGAACGGCCAAGGTTTCAGAG
>CAZBDS010000122.1:1695-5392 GCA_964490735.1 uncultured Acutalibacter sp.
TTCCGGAATAAAGTTGCATTTTCCGCCCGCATTAGCTATACTAGAAACAGAAACAGTGGAAAAAGAGGCGGAAAGCATATGGCAAACGATTCCAGATTCGCGGTGCTCATCGACGCCGACAACGTGTCCGTGCGGTATATCAAACTGATTTTGAACGAGCTTTCCAAGGACGGCGTGGCCACCTATAAGCGCATTTACGGCGATTGGACCAACCCCGCCCTGGTGTCCTGGAAAAGCACGCTGCTGGACAATTCTGTGCTGCCCATTCAGCAGTACAGCTACACCACGGGAAAGAATTCCACCGATTCGGCCATGATCATCGACGCCATGGATATTCTCTATTCCGGCCAGGTGGACGGCTTCTGCCTGGTCAGCTCCGACAGCGATTTCACCCGTCTGGCCGCCCGGCTCAGGGAATCGGCCATGACGGTGATCGGCATGGGGGAAAGCAAGACCCCCAATTCCTTTATCGCCGCCTGCAACAAGTTTAAATACCTGGATATCCTGGCAGCGGCCGAGGAGGACGAGCCCGAGGAGGAAGCTTCCAAAAAGGCCCAGCCACAGCCTAAAAAGGCCCAGTCACAAAAGGCCGGAAAGGCAAAGACGAAAGAGGAACCCAAGGCGGAGCCCCGGCAGGAGGAAAGGCAGGAGCCCCAAACCAGCCTGCGGACGATCCGCAAGGCCCTGCGGACCATCGTACGGGAGAATTCCGACGAGGACAACTGGATTTTCATCGGCAAGGTGGGCAATATCCTGGGCAAGCGCTATCCCGACTTTGACGTGCGCAACTACGGCTTTACCAAGCTCACCCCCTTTCTCGACTCCCTGGACATGTTCGAGATCAAGGGGGAGCGCCAGGAAAACGGCACCAGCCAGTATTATATTCACCTGAAATAGTGTGAAACAGAGAAAAGCCTCCCGCCGGGGAGGCTTCTTTGTACTGTTTTTATGTGTGAGCTTCATAGGCTAAGCGCTCGCTGCCGTCCTTCAGGTGAATGACGCCTCGATAAGCAAGCCCCGCCTTTTCCATGGCCCGCTGCATGGGCTTGTTGTCCCGGTGGGTGTCGCCGCGGATCACCGAAATGCCCCGTTCCCGGGCCTGGCGCTTGAGCTCGTCGAACAGCAGCCCCGCTGCGCCTTTCCCCTTTTCCGCCGGGTCTACGGCAATGCGGTGCAGAAAGCCGTAGGTTTCCGCTTGGGCGCCCCAGGCCCCCTGTTCGATCACGTCATAGGTGGGCTCGTGGCCAAAAGCCAGACAGGCCGTGGCAAGAATTCTGCCTTGATCTTCCAGCACATAGCTTTGTCCCCGCTCCATGTCCAGCCGGGCGTCGGCGGCGCCGGGATAGTCCCCCTCCTGCCACTGGTCCACGCCCTGAGCCTTCAAAGCCGCCCGGGCCAGGTCGTACAGGCGCTGGATCGCCGGCAGGTCTTCGGGTGTCCCCCTGCGGATTGTCATACAGATCCCTGCTTTCCAACTACTTTTGGAGTCATTTTACCATAGACGAAGGAAAATGAACAGGGCATTGAGAAGATTTTAATCAGATAAAAAGGAAGCGCGGGAGATTTCCCACGCTTCCGGTTACGGATATTTGCTTGTTATAGCCTTACGTTCCGTTGCCGCGGTACAGGAAGGTGACGATCTGGCCCCGGGTGCACTTGCCGTTGGGACTGAATTTCGTGGCGCTGGTACCGCTGGTGATGTTGTTTTCCACGGCCCAGGCCACCGCCCCGGCATAGTAAGCATCGGAAGTTACATCGCTGAACGCGCCGGAACCTCCCGCTGCCGGGGAGCCAGCCGCCCGGTGCTGGAACGTGACGATCTGTGCCCGGGTGCACTTGCCGTTAGGGCTGAACTTTGTGGCGCTGGTACCACTGGTGATGCCGTTTTCCACGGCCCACAGAACAGCCTGATAGAAGTAGTCCCCGCTCTTTACGTCGGTAAAGGGGTTTGCCGCAGAGGCAGGCTCAGGGCTTCCGGCCGCCCGCCACAGGAACGTCACCGCCTGTGCCCGGGTGCAGCCCTGGTTGGGGCTGAAACGGGTCATGGCCGTTCCGCTGGTGATGTCTTTCTCTACAGCCCATTTAACCGCATCGCAATAGTAGGCGCTTTGAGGAACATCTGTAAATCCGCTGTCAGACAGGAGCCAGTCCAAGTCTAATTCAGGGTTCGGTTCTATACTGCGCAGAATGGCGGGAATGTCGTTTCTCAGCTCTTGGTAGGCTGAGCTATCAAAGTCGGTATTTTCCGGATAGAAAGAGGGGTATTTGGAATTAGGACACACAAACCATATTCTTCCCTTCCTGCCGTCGGCTGTGGTTATTGTGCCGATTATGTCGCGATATAGGAAAGGAAATCCCACCCAGTCGCCTGCTATCGGGGATGAAATGAATAAATCACAAAGGGGAGTTTCTCCAAAAAGAAAACGCATAGAGTTATCCGATGTTTCGACGCGAACGCCCTGTTCTTCCCAGCTTTTGGGAAGATGCACAGACAGACAATAATCTCCTGTGTCTGTTTGCAGCCAATAGGATGAGAAAGTCGTCCAATATAAATCAGGATTTAGTTCTATGCTGTGCAGGATTGCGGGAATATCACTTTTCATCTTCCGGTATGCTACAGCTTTTTCCGAGTTATCAGAATCATCATACGGGTGATAAGACTCAAAAGATAAAAGGTCACAAGGTGGTTGCTCTGGGTTGAGTATAACAGTTCCTATCACATGGATATCCTCCCCGTCCCAACCAAAGTTATTGAGGCTAATACTGAAAAGCTCAGCCCGTTCGGAATCACAGAAGGTCCACTTGTAGAGGTAATAATTAGAGAAACTGTTATTTTCAGTATACAACTGCATATTTCCCCAGCTTTCAGGAAGTTGCATTGTCAAAATTAATTCTCCTGTGTCCGTGCGCAGTTCATAGGGAAATGTAAGATCGTCATCGTCTGTATCGCCGCCTGTTTCAACATGGAATACAATATTGTCAATTACTTCCCGTGCCCACTTCCGTTCACGTCCGCCAGATGCAAAAAACTGCGCTTCTTCTTGAATGGCCGGATCAGTGCTGTTAAAACGATCGTCTGTCGGCCAGGACAAGACAATTTCATACTTGATGCCATCAATCCAGAAGCTCTCTATCCATTCTTTGCTCGGCCAATTTTTCCAATCGTCTCCAGACACTATGCTAATAGAAAACAGCTTACCGTCGCCACAATATGATTTTCCCATTTTCTCCTGTTTCTCATGACAGAGGCGAGAATAGAAAATAATATTAGAGCTGTCCTTTTTTGTCACTACGCGGCCTTCCCAGCTCTGCGGCAAATTGATCGTTGCAATATGCGTGCCCTTAAAGTACAGCTCCTGCCGCAAACTGAAAGGGTCTGCGGCCGCCCCGACCGACAAAGGCAAGCACCCCGCCAGCAGCAGGACCGCCAGCAGTACGGACAGAATTTTCTTTCCCCGTTTCATTTCCTGTTCCCCCTGATAAAATATTTCCGGCAAGCGGGCCCGGCGGAAAACGCGGTCTTGCGCTCTCCGCCGCCCATGCCGCTGCCGGAAACATAAAAAAGCGGTGCCGAGTGGTAAACTCAACACCGCCTGAAAATTCAGAGCGCAACACGGGAAACCCTTATCCCCTCTTTCCGGGCTTGAAAAAAACCGGGAAATGGGTATAATAGGAGCGTGGTGCAGTCGAAAGACTG
>CAZBDS010000123.1:0-5388 GCA_964490735.1 uncultured Acutalibacter sp.
CCATGGCCAGCAACAGTTCTCCTGCAACTCAGGCCCTGCCGATGATCAGCCCCTCCCGGTACTTGTTCAGAATACTCTTGGGGGTGCGGGGCGTCCGGTAAAAATAGTTGAGGTGCCCCTCGGAAATAATGCGGTACAGGTTTTTCAAGCCGGTTAAATTCTTCACCAGAATAATCTGGTGATAGGCGGGCAGCTTTTTGGGGTCGCCGCCGGCCAGGGCAGAATTGATCTGGGACAGGCTCTCTACGCCGCGGTCCTCCTTCAGACGGCCCAGAAGGTTCAAGAAAATCTCACCCAGCACCGCCGCGTCGTCGTCGGCCCGGTGATGGTTGAAGGGCTTCAGCTTCAAATAGGCTGCCACTGTGTCCAGCTTGCAGTTTTTAATGTCCTTCAGCAGGGAACGGCAGATGGGCACCGAATCGATGTAAGTACGGTCAAAAGGCCTGTCTGCGCGCTGTGCGGCCGCCCGGAGAAAGGAGATGTCAAACCCGGCGTTGTGGGCCACCAGCACCACGTTTTCGCCGCCGCAGAAAGCCAAAAACGCCTCCAGCGCCTCCGCCTCAGAAGGGGCGTCCTTCACCATTTCGTCGGTGATGCCCGTAAGCTCCACCACCTTCTGAGGAATGGGCATTTCCGGATCGACGAAGGTGTCAAAATGCTCGGTTACTTCCCCTCCCCTAATCCGCACCGCGCCGATCTCCGTAATGCGGTCCTTCTGGGCGGAAAGGCCGGTGGTTTCCAGGTCAAAGCAAATGAATTCACTGTCCAAGGGGCAGTCCGCCCCTCCGAAAACAGCGGGAACCAGGTCGTTGACGAAATAGGCCTCCGTACCGTAGATCACCTTGAAATCGGGGTCTTCCTTCCGAATGGCCTCTACGGTGTTCATGGCCTCCGGAAAAGCCTGGGCCACGCCGTGGTCAGTGATGGCTACGGCCCGCTGCCCCCACTTGTGGGCCTGCTTGATCAGGTCCGCGGGACTGCTCATGCCGTCCATTTCAGACAGGTTGGTATGTAAGTGAAGCTCCACCCGCTTTTCGGGCGCGTCGTCCACCACCTCGATCTGGTCTGCCAGGGCGATGGCCTTGGGCCGCATGACGTTTTCCCGATCGTAGCGGTCGTATTCCATCGAGCCCCGCACCAGCAGGGACTGGCCTGTTTTCAGCTTGTCCAGCTCCTTGCATTCCCCAATGTTCTGGATCAGCTTTAAGGTTGTAGAACTGGTATAGTCCGTGATGTCTATGCTGTAGATCTTTTTGGAGCCGTCCCGGGTCTCCTTGCTTTCCATGGCGAAAATCTCGCCCCACACCACCATAACGCCCTGCTCCACGGAGGCTTCGGCCAGAGGGGTCAGCTTTCCTCTGGGCACCGGTCCGATAACGGCTTTGGCGGTTTCGGGCAGAATGGCGGGAAGCAGGGTCTTTTCGTCCCGGACACTGATCTTGCTGCGCTGAACCCTCCCCCGGACGGACTCCTCGTAGTCCTCCATCTCCTGAATCACGGCCTCACGCTGACGCTTGATCTCCTCGGTGCGGACCTGCTCCAGCAGGGAGCCGTCTCCCTCCCGCACCGCCAGCTTGCCAATAAATTCTACCCGGCAGTCCACGCCGAACCATTCCTTGATCAAGTCCTTCATCTTCACGTCGGTGTTGTGGGCTGCCAGCAGATCGTAGCCGCCATGGGCCAGGCGAATGGAAAGCTTTCCGCCGTTATACTCGGCCTGGGCCTGCTTAAAGGTGCCGTTTAAGGTGGCGTCCCGCTCCTTCAGCGCCGCCACCAGAGAGGTGACGCATTTTGCGGAAAAGGTCTCGGCCGAAAACCGGGGCAGCACCTTCAGGTCGCTGAGGCCGAAAGCCGGGCCTTCCAGAGCTTCTTCCAGCCGCTTTACGTCCTCGTATTCCACAAATTCCGAAAAGAGCGCGGTAATGCGCACCGCCCGGTCCCGGCGGTTTACAGAAAAATTACGGATCTCTCCATTCAGAAGAGCCTCCGGGAAGGTTTTTCCATTCAATTCCCTGCGGAAGAAATTTCCCAACGTGTTCACAGCGTACCCCTTTTACATTCCAATCTCTTTTTCATAGTGCAGTTCCCCGCTGCGAAGAAATCCCAGATGCTCGTAAAAGCCCTGGGCCCCGCAATTATCGTCTCCGGTAAGGAGTTCAAACTTCCCCACCGGCCAATCCCGAAAATAGTCCTCTGCACAGGAAAGCAAGCCCTTCCCCACGCCCCTGCCCCGAAAGCCGGGCTCCACATACAGCTCGGCAATCTCCACGGCAACCGTCTCGTAGCAGAAAGAGCGCTTGACCTGGCAGCAACAGAAACCCCGGAGCGCGCTGCCTTCCTGTGCCACAAAGACCCTCTCGCCCGAAGGGGCTTCCAGGTCCCGTTCCATCTCTAAAAGGCTTTTGGGCCCCGGGCCGTTGAAATCATCGTTCAGACGTTTCAGTTCGGGGGCGTCTTCGGGACGGGCAGAACGGAACAGCAACTCACTCACAGCTTTTCCACCTCACGCAGCAGCTCGTCCAGCAAGCGGGATTCCGGCACCTTTTTCAGGATCTGGCCTTTTCGGAAGATCAGTCCCTCTCCCTTGCCGCCAGCCACGCCGATGTCGGCCTCCCGGGCTTCGCCGGGGCCGTTGACTGCGCAGCCCATCACCGCCACGGTAATATTCTTTTCGCAGCCCTCCAGAGCCTTTTCCACCCGATCAGCCAAGCCGATGAGGTCGATATGGGTCCGGCCGCAGGTGGGACAAGAAACAAACCGCACGCCGCCCCGGAGATCCAGGGCCTTTAGAATGTCGATCCCGGCCCGCACTTCCTCGGTGGGGTCGGCGGTCAGGGAGACACGGATCGTGTCCCCGATGCCCCGCTGCAGCAGGCTGCCGATGCCGATGGCGGACTTGATCAGCCCCATGCGGGCCGTGCCCGCGTGGGTAATGCCCAGGTGCAGGGGATAACTGCACTGCCGGGCAATAATCTCATAAGCCTTAATCGTCCGGTCCACAGAGGAGGCTTTCATGGAAAGCACGATGTCGGTAAAGTCAAATTTCTCCAACAAGGAGGCGTGATACAGGGCGCTCTCCGCCAGGGCCTCGGCGGTGGGGTGGCCGTATTTCGCCAGAATGTGCTTTTCCAGCGAGCCGTCGTTGACCCCCACCCGAATGGGGATCTTTCGCTGCCGGCAGGCGTCCGCCACCGCTTTCACTCGGGAGTCTTCCCCGATGTTGCCGGGATTGATCCGGATCTTGTCGATCCCGGCGGCGGCAGCTTCCAGGGCCAGCCTGTAGTCAAAATGGATATCCGCCACCAGAGGAATGGATATTTTCTCTTTGATGGCGGGGATCAGCCGGACGGCCTCCTTGTCGGGGATCGCCACCCGCAGGATCTGACAGCCCGCCTGTTCCAGCCGGACGGCCTGTTCCACGCTTCCGCGGACGTCCGCGGAAGGCACGCTGAGCATGGACTGCACCGGAATGGGCGCGCCCCCGCCCAGCTTTACATTTCCCACCTGCACCTGACTGGAGTTTCTCATTCCCACATCTTCCTTCTTGAAGCGGCCGGCATTTTACCGAAAAATCCGCAGAATATCGTTGGCTGTTATCAAAAGCATCAGGCCGATCAGCAGAATAAAGCCCGCCGCGTGAACATAGCCCTCGTACTTTTGGGGCACAGGCTTGCGGGTGACCGCCTCCCACAGCAGGAACAGCAGCCTGCCGCCGTCCAATGCGGGCAGGGGCAGCAGGTTCACCACACCCAGGTTTACCGTAATCATAATGATCATCAGCAGGATATTGTTGACAGCCTGGCCAAAGCCCGCTTCCAGCCCGGCGCCCGCCGCCTGCGATATGGCCTGGGCGGTGCCCACGGGCCCCGCCACGTCGTTCAGGCCAAACCGGCCGGTGACCATGCCCTTCAAGGTCTCGATGACCATGCGCGCCATGGAGAAGGTGTCGGCGGCCGAGCGCCGCAGCAGCCCAAAAAAGGTCCGCTGCTCCGGCTGGACCCAGAAGTCCATAGCCACGGCCTGCCTGCCGTCCTCCAGGGTCTGGGAATGCAGGGTGAAGGTGCCCAGATCGATCCGTTCGCCCTCCCGCTCTATCTTCATCGAAATGGCTCCGGGATCCGCCATGGCCATGGCAAAGGAAAGGTCCCGGTCGGTGTAAACCGCATAGCCGTCAATCTCCACAATCCGGTCCCCTACCTGGGCCCCGGCGATCTCCAGGGCAGAATTATCCGCAAACTTAGAAATTACAGTAGTAGCGTACACGTCCTGCTGGCCCAGCACGATCAACATCATGAAAAAGCCCAGGATCACATTGAACAAGCCGCCGGCAACTATTACCAGGATCCTCTTCCAGACCGGCTTGTTGCCGAAAGCCCGCGGATCGCTGCTTTCCTCGTCTTCTCCCATGGAACAGAACCCGCCGATAGGAAAAAGCCGCAGGGCATATTTGGTCTCGCCCCGCTGAAAGCTGAAAAGCCTGGGGCCCATTCCGATGGCAAACTCATCGACGCGGATCCCCGAAGCTTTCGCGGTGAGAAAATGGCCCAGCTCGTGAAAAAAGATCACAAATCCAAACAGCAGAATGCCGATGAGGATCAAAAGAATGTTGATGAAAATTGACAAGCGATCAGCTCCTTATTTACAGCAGTCTTCCACAAAGCACCGCGCTTCGGCATCGGCCTGCAGGACGGCTTCGAGAGTGGAGGCGGGGACATTGGGCTGACGGTCTGCCGCGGCGCTTACCAGCTCTCCAATCTCCGGGAAAGAAATCTTCCCTTTCAGGAACAGCTCCACAGCTTTTTCGTTGGCGCCGTTGGCTGCCGCCGGAGCAAGGCCGCCCCGCTTTAGAGCCCGGATACAGACAGATAGGCAGCGGAAGGTTTCCAGATCCGGCTGGTGGAAGGTCAGATCCTTCTGTTTCCACAGCTCCAGCTCCGCCACGGGAGACGGAAACCGCTGAGGATAGGTGAGCGCATATTGAATTGGAATGCGCATGTCGGGCACGCCCAGCTGGGCGATCACAGAATGGTCCTGATACTCGATAAGGGAATGGACGATGCTTTCCCGATGCACCACCACGTCGATCTGTTCCGGGGGCATGTCAAAAAGCCAGGAGGCCTCGATGACTTCCAGACCCTTGTTCATCAGGGTGGAGGAATCGATGGTCACCTTGGCGCCCATGTCCCAGTTGGGGTGTTTCAGGGCCTGCTCCGGCGTGATATTTTTCAGCTCTTCCATAGTCTTTCCAAAAAAAGGCCCGCCGGACGCGGTCAGAATCAATTTTTTCAGGGCGCCTTTGCCGGGACTGCCCTGCAGGCACTGGAAAATAGCGGAATGCTCACTGTCCACCGGCAGGATCTGCACCCCTTTTTTCCCGGCGGCCTCCAT
>CAZBDS010000124.1:0-5343 GCA_964490735.1 uncultured Acutalibacter sp.
ACGCCTTTGAGCGTTATGCCAAAACCGGGGCAAATGCCAACGCTTTTACTTCCTCTGAGCTCACTAGCTATATTTTTTCCTGTACGGACAAGCTGTACGAATCTCTGGAGATCCTGCTGGACTTTGTGCAGTCCCCTTATTTTACGGAGCAAACCGTGCAGAAGGAGCAGGGGATTATTGGCCAGGAGATCAAAATGTACGACGACGATCCGGCCTGGCGGGTGGAGTTTAACTACCTTAAGGCCATGTATCACACCCACCCTATTAAACTTGACATCGCCGGCACGGTAGAGAGCATTGCGAAAATCACGCCCCAATATCTGTACTGCTGCTACCACACCTTCTATAACCTGCACAATATGGCTCTGGCTGTGGCCGGAAAGTTCGATCTGGACCGGGTGCTGGAAGTCTGTGACAGGCTGTTAAAGCCAGCCGAATCCCTCAGTGTAACCCGGGTTTTTCAGCCGGAATCCACCTCGGTGGTGAAAAACTTCGTGGAGGAAAAACTTTCCGTTGCAATGCCCCTGTTCCAGTTTGGGTATAAGGAGCCGGCGGGGGAAGGGCCACGCGCCGAGCGGGACGTGGCCGCGGCAGAGGTCCTGCTGGAAACCCTGGCTTCCGATGCTTCCCCGCTGTTTCAAACTTTGCTGGAGCGGGAACTTATCAACGAGTCCAGCTTCAATTACGAATACTTTGAAGGGGCCGGATACGCCACCGTGGTGTTCAGCGGCGAATCCCGGGATCCCCAGGCTGTGGCGGACGCAATCGACGCGGAGCTGGAACGCTTCCGTAGGGAGGGGATTCCCGCAGACGCCTTTGAACGCTCCAAGCGGGCGGTTTACGGGGAGAATATCGCCGCGCTGAACAGTGTGTCCAACATCGCCAACGGGCTGATCCGTTTTTCTTTCAAGGACCGGGAGCTTTTTACTTATCTGGACGCTCTGGCGGAGCTTCGTCCGGAGGACAGCTTAAAGCTCTTGCAACACCTAACCCGTGACAGAAGTGTGCTTTCTGTTATACGTCCCCTGTAATTCAGCTGAAAGGAATGATTTTGCTATGACACATGAAGTACAGTTTCCCGGCTTGGGGCTTACCTTTACCGTAAACGAGGTCGCTTTTTCCTTCGGCGATTTTCAGGTGCGCTGGTATGGTATAATTATTGCCGTGGGTTTCCTGCTGGCAATCCTTTACGCATCCCGCTATTCCAAAAAGATGAACATCGACATGAATCGATTGATTGACGCTGTCATCGTGGGGCTGATCGGCAGCGTGATCTGCGCCCGTCTCTATTACGTGCTCTTTTATCCCAATGGAGACTATTACTGGGAGGACCCTGTCAGGATCCTACGGATCCATGATGGAGGCCTTGCAATCTACGGCGGTTTGATCGGCGCGGTGGTTTTCGGCGGCATTACTGCAAAGATCCGCAAGCTGAAAGTGCCCGCTGTGCTGGATCTGACCGCGCTGGGCTTTTTAATTGGCCAGTCTGTGGGCCGCTGGGGAAACTTTGTAAATCAGGAGGCTTTCGGTACTCTGACCGATCTGCCCTGGGCCATGTACAGCAATAATACCAACGCGGTGACCGGCGGAGCTGTCCACCCTTGCTTTCTGTACGAGTCCCTGCTTTGCCTGCTGGGATTTATCCTGCTGCACTTTTTCAACCTGAAGCTGCGCCGCTACGACGGACAGACCTTCCTGCTGTACATTATCTGGTATGGCGCCAGCCGCTTCTTTATTGAGGGGCTGCGCACCGACAGTCTGATGATCCCTTATCTGAACCTGCGCGTTTCCCAGGTCCTGGCAGCCGTTTGTGTGTTGGCCGGCGTAATCCTGCTGATCGTGTTCCGCCGCAAGACCAGTCTGACCGGCTGCGGCAGCCGCAAGGTGATGGAGGGCATTGGGCTTGCGGAGGCCCCAGTCAGTCCCGAAGCAAAAACCAGCACGATTTTTGAGGATCCCGACTCTTTTGAAGAAACGCTTGAAACAGGAAAACCTGAGGAAGAAAAGCCGGAGTCGAAACAGGTTTCCGAGGAGGCCGAGGCCGCGCCTGTTTCCCAAGGAGATACAGAAGCGGAGAAGGAAGAATAAAGGAGGAGCTTTCATGGCAGTTTTGATTGACGGTAAAGCCGTTTCCGCCGCGGTAAAAGAGCGGGTGGCAAAAGAAGTGGAAGCCCTGAAACAGCGGGGAATCTGTCCAGGTCTGGCCGTAATCCTGGTGGGAGAGGACCCCGCTTCCAGAATCTATGTCAACAACAAGAAAAAAGCCTGTGAGGCTACCGGTATCCGGTCCATGGAGTACACCCTGCCGGCCTCCGTCTCCCAAAAGGAGCTGCTGGGATTGGTGGAGACCCTGAACCACACCCCGGAAATCCACGGTATTCTGGTGCAGTCTCCGCTGCCGAAGGGTTTAGACGAGGCCGGGGTGGTGGAGGCCATTGATCCCCAAAAAGACGTAGACGCCTTTCACGCCTATAACGTGGGCAAACTCATGCAGGGCCGGCCCATCTTCCACCCCTGCACGCCTGCCGGAATCATCGAGCTGATCCATTCCGCCGGCGTGGAGATTGCCGGGAAGGACTGTGTAGTGATCGGCCGCAGCAATATTGTGGGCAAGCCTATGGCCATGCTCCTGCTGCAGCACAACGGCACGGTGACGGTTTGTCACAGCCGCACAAAGGATCTTTCCTCGGTTACTCGCCGTGCAGATATTTTGGTTTCCGCAGTGGGAAAAGCGAAATTTGTCACGGCTGAAATGGTAAAGCCCGGCGCGGTAGTCATCGATGTGGGCATGAACCGTGACGAAAACGGCAAGCTTTGCGGCGATGTTGACTTTGGCGCTGTGGAGCCCCTTGCTTCTTACATCACACCCGTTCCCGGCGGCGTGGGGCCCATGACGGTGGCCATGCTGATGCAGAATACGGTGACGGCTGCAAAGCTGCAGAACGGAATGGCAGATTAACGGAAGTGATCATATGGGAAAGATATTGGAATCGTTGCATTCGCCCCAGGATCTGGGAAAACTCAGCGAGGCTGAACTCCAGGCGCTGTGCGACGAGATAAGGGAAACCGTGATCCAGACCGTATCGGATAACGGCGGGCACCTGGCTTCCAACCTGGGGGTCGTGGAGCTGACCGTTGCGATGGCCCTGGCCTTTGATCTGCCCAGAGATACCATTATTTGGGACGTGGGCCACCAAAGCTATCCCTACAAGCTGTTGACAGGACGCTATAAACGCTTTTCCTCCATTCGAAAAGAAAACGGGCTTTCCGGGTTTCCCTGCCGGGAGGAGAGCCAATACGATAAGTTTACCAGCGGACACAGCAGCACGTCTATTTCTTCGGCCCTTGGTATTTCAGAGGCCAACCATCTGCAAAACCGGGACGGCTTTGTGGTGGCGGTGATCGGCGACGGCGCCCTTACCGGCGGCCTTGCTTATGAAGGTTTGAACAATGCCGGACGGCTTCACCGGAATCTAATTGTCATTCTCAACGACAACAACATGTCCATCTCGAAAAATGTGGGTTCCATGGCCCGGTATCTCACTTATATCCGCACAAAACCGGGCTACATCAAGATCAAAAACAACTTGGAGAGTTCGCTGCAAAAGTTTCCCGTGCTTGGGAAGGGAATTGCCTACGGCCTTAAGCGGATTAAGAGAACCCTGAAAAAAGTTTTTTACAATTCCACTATTTTTGAGGATTTCGGCTTTGCCTATTACGGTCCCTTCGACGGTCACAATATCCGAGAGCTCCGGGAGACTTTGGAAAGCGCCAAGCTGATTCAAAAGCCGGTGCTGCTCCATATTCGCACTTATAAGGGAAAGGGTTATCAGTACGCGGAGCAGGATCCCAGCATTTATCACGGATTGTCTGGCTTCGACGTTACCACCGGAGAAACGGGAGCCCGTTCCAAAAGCTTTTCCGATGTGTTTGGAGAAACCATGTGCAGCCTGGCGGAAGAAGACGACAGGCTTTGCGCTATCACTGCCGCCATGCAGGACGGTACCGGCCTGGCCGAGTTCCGGGAACGGTTCCGCAGCCGTTTTTACGATGTGGGCATTTCCGAGGAACACGCAGTCACCTTTGCCGGCGGCCTTGCGGTGGGGGGAATGCTCCCAGTGTTTGCGGTGTATTCCACCTTTTTGCAGCGTTCTTACGATCAGCTGATCCACGACGTTTCCTTACAGGACAGTAAAATCATTCTGGCAGTGGACCGCGCCGGTGTGGTGGGCGAGGACGGAAAAACTCATCAGGGTGTTTTTGACGCCGCTTATTTGCAAACGATTCCCAACGCCACCGTGTATTCTCCCTGTTATTTTGAAGAGCTTCAGGTGCAGCTGGAATATCTGGTAAAAGAGGGTTCCGGCCTTTGTGCGGTCCGCTATCCCCGGGGCAAGGAGCTCTATAAGCCCCAAGACTTCCAGGCTTCCGCCGAGCCCTATGTCGTCGCGGGAAACCCTGACGCAGACCTGTGCATTGTCACATTTGGAAGGTTGTTTTCCTTCGCGGCGGAAGCCGTCCGCCGTTTGGAAGCCTGCGGAATTCCAGTCAAGCTGCTTAAGCTGAATCGGATTATTCCCATCGATCCGCGGGCCGTACAGGCGGCGGCAGTATGCGGAACCGTGTTCTTTTTTGAAGAGGGCATTAAACGCGGCGGGATCGGCGAACATTTTTCCTACCTGCTGCATCAGGAAGGCTTCAATGGCCGGTATCACCTGCGGGCCATCGAAAATGCCTATATCGAACAAGCGCCCATGTTCCGTTCGCTGGAAAAGCTGGGCCTGAACGCGGAAGGAATTGAAAGTATGGTGCGGGAAAACCTCCGCGCCGGGAAAGGAATGGATACTTCTGAAAAAGAGGCTTGATATTCTGATTGTGGAACAGGGGCTGGCGGAAAGCCGTGAAAAGGCGAAGGCCCTCATCATGTCAGGGCTTGTCTACGTTGACCATCAAAAAGCGGACAAGCCGGGGGACAGCTTCCCGGAGGACGCCCTTTTGGAGGTGCGCGGCAAGGGTTTGCAATATGTCAGCCGCGGCGGCCTGAAGCTGGAAAAGGCCATCCAGGAATTTGGCCTGAAGCTTTCCGGCCTTACCTGTATGGATATCGGGGCTTCCACCGGCGGTTTTACAGACTGTATGCTGCAAAACGGCGCCGAAAAGATCTACTCGGTTGATGTGGGCTATGGCCAGTTGGCCTGGAGCCTCCGTACCGACCCCAGAGTGGTAAACCTCGAGCGGACTAATGCCCGCTACCTCAGTCGGGAGCAGGTCCCGGAACCCATCGACTTCTTCTCTGTGGACGTCTCTTTTATTTCCCTCACGCTGATCCTGCCCACCCTGCGG
>CAZBDS010000125.1:0-5268 GCA_964490735.1 uncultured Acutalibacter sp.
TCCAGCTTCTCAAAGGACTTGACCGAATTCCGGTATGAGAAAAATGTCAGCAGGCAGTAGACTGCCGCGCAAGCGGCGAAAAAGATCAGCTTTTCCAGAGGGAACAGGCCCATGGGGGTGTCCAGGCAGTCCCGCACAAAGGGGACGGCGTGGGGAAGGGCCTCTGTGACCCCGATCGTCAGGAACACGCCCACAGAGCCCAGCAGGAAGGGAACGCCCACCTTGTTGGGGTCCCTGTAATACCGGCGGAAAAACAAGAGGTTGAAAACACCGAAGATCAACAGTCCAAACCCCAGCAGGGCCAGGTTGGGGTCTATGCCCACCACGTTGGTTTCCGGCGGATACAGCCGCCGCAGGAACAGGAAGGGCACGCAGAGCAGCAGCTGGCCCAGCTGCAGGATACAGGCCATGGCGAAGCGGGCCTTTACCAGGTCCCGCTTCTGCACCGGCAGCAGCATGGTGTAAAGGATATCGTGATTTTCCCGGCCGTTTAAGCAGATAAAGAAAATCCCCAAGCAGGAATAGAAAAAGGTGACGGAGAGAGGGTACGAGGGGATCAGCATCATGGAGGCCAGAGCCAGAAAGACAAAGACGGCAGGGTGCATGGCCAGCCGAAATTCCTTATAGAGCAGCTGTTTCACAGGGCTCCCTCCTCTCCGAAAACGGGTTCGTGCTCCAGGTGTACCATAATGGAATCCAGCCCGGAGGGAAGAAGTTCTCCGCCGGGGGGAAGGGGCGCGTCCTTTTCCAGCAGGGCGGACCAGCCCTCCTTTTCTTCCTTCAGGCCGGTAAGGCCGGAGCGGTCATTCGGCTTTTCCCCGAAACGGACCAGCCGGTACTGCTCCAAAAACGCCTTCAGCGGGCCGGAATAGGGGATTTTCCCCTGCCGGATATAGGTGATGGAATCGGCGCATTTTTCTAAGTCGGAGGTGATGTGGGTGGAGAACAGAATGGACACGCCCTCCCGCCGGACCAGGGCCAGGAAAATGTCCAGCAGCTCTTCCCGGGAGACGGGGTCAAGGCCGCTGGTGGGTTCGTCCAACAACAGCAGCTTTGCCCGGTGGGACAGGGCTAGCGCCAGGGAATACTTCACCTGCATGCCGGCGGAAAGCTGAGAAGGGCTCTTGTTCTCCGAAAGGCGGAACAGCTCCAGATAGCGGCGGTAGGCGCTGTTGTCCCAATCCCGGTAAAAGCCCTTTGTCACCGCGGTGATGGTTTTCAGCTTTTTACGGGGGTACCAGTCGGCCCCGCCGGAAACAAAGCCGATGCGCTGCTTGATCTCCCACTCGTTTTCCCGGAAATCCATGCCGAAAAAGCGGATCTCTCCGCTGTCCGGGTGAACCAGGTTCAAAAGGGAGCTGAGGGTGGTGGTCTTTCCCGCGCCGTTGCGGCCGATAAAGCCCATGATGGAACCCTCTTCCAGTGAGAAAGCGGCGTCGCTGAGAGCAAAGCCGGGGTAGGTTTTGCACAGCCCGCGCACATCTAATACTGTCATTCCGATTCCTCCTGGGCCTGGGCGCTGAGAATGGCATTGGCAAAATCCAGATAAGGCCCGTTCTGGACAATGGCGATCCCCTGCTCCTGGTCGGCCATCAGCAGCAGGGTGTCCCCGGGCTTGATCTGGAACATGTCCCGGACGTCTTTGGGAATAACGATTTGTCCTTTTTCCCCCACCTTTACGGTGGAGAGGAATTTGCCTTCCGGCATTTGAAGGGCCATAAAAAAGCCTCCTTGGTATAAAAAGTATGAAAAGTTATACTTATAATACCACAGAAGGCTGCTTTGTCAAGAGGAAGCGACAAGAATATCCTTAAAGGGAACCAAGTACCACCCGGTCATGGCCGGACCAGTCCTGCCGCAGGGCGATTTCCCTCAGCCCGCAGGAGGAAAAGAGGGAAGAAACCGACTGTCCCTGATCCTCGCCGATCTCCACAGCCAGTATGCCGCCGGGCTTCAGCAGGGACGCCCAGAACCGCAGGATCGCCCGGTAGAACCGGAGGCCGTCCCCGCCGCCGTCCAGGGCCAGAGGGGGTTCTTTCTGCACCTCCGGCTCCAGACCGGGAAGGTCATCGGTTTTAATATAGGGCGGGTTGGAGGCAATGAAATCCAGGCTGCCCGGAGCAAAAGCCTTGGCGGCCTCCTCTGACAGAACGTCCCCTTGCAGAGCCTGAACAGAGTATGGGGAATGGGACTTTAGGTTTTGTTCCAGGTAGGGAAAGGCAAGTTCGGAAAGCTCCACACAGCATACATCTGCGTCCGGCAGCAGGGAGCACAGCCCCAACGCCACGGCGCCGGTGCCCGCGCAGAGGTCCAGCCCTTTGGGAGAAGGGCGGCTTTTCAGACGTTCCGCCAGGGCTTCCACCAGCACGGCGGTGTCTTCCCGGGGGCAGAGAACGCCCTCGCCCACGGCCAGGGTAAGGCCCATAAACTCCCAGGAGCCCAGGATATACTGAAGGGGACGGCGGGCGGCCCGCTCCCGGACGGCCCGAAGAAAAGCTTCTTCTTGTTTGGGGGAAGGAGACTCATCTCCCCGCAGGGCAAGACCTGCCCGGTCTAAGCCCAGGAAATGTTCCGTCAGGGCCAAAGCGTCAAAGCCGGGAGCGTCTACGCCCCCGGCCGTCAATTCCTTTTTTGCCTGTAAGTAAAGCTTCCGGTAGGTCATGGTTACAGCAGGTCCTCGCCGTTTTCCGGAATGACGGCGGTCATGGCGGCAATGGCGGCTTCGATCATTTTGTCGTCGGGCTCTTTTACGGTAATGCGCTGCATCCACAGGCCCGGCATGACCAGGAAGCGGATAAAGCTGTCTGGGTGGCGGGCGGAAAATTTCTGGATCTCATAGCCCAGGTTCACGATGACGGGGATACACAGCAGCTTGACGAACGTGCGCAGGAAGGGGTTGGAAAAGGGAATGAAAAAGCCCACCACAATGCCCAGCAGCAGCATGAGGATTAGAAAACTGGTGCCGCAGCGGGGGTGATATTTGCTCTGCGGGCGCACATTTTCCACCGTGAGGGGCAGGTCGTTTTCATAGCAGAAGATGGTCTTGTGCTCCGCCCCGTGGTACTGGAAGGTGCGCTTGATGTCGGGCATTAGGGAGACCAGCAGGATATATCCCACGAAAATGGCGATGCGGAGGATCCCTTCGAAAACGGAGCGCAGGCCGGTGATGTCCGCCGGCACCGCTTTCTGGAGCAGGTTGAACAGCAGGGTGGGCAGAAAGAAGAACAGCAGGATTGCCAGTCCTACGCCCAGGATAGAGGCGACAGTCATGATGATCCCGGTAATTTTTTCGCCCAGGTGCTCGTCCAGCCATTTGTCCAGGCCGGTCAGCTCCTCTTCGCCCAGCTCCTCGGTGATCTTATCCGCCGAAAGGGAAAGGGCCTTGTAGCCCAGGCGGAAGGTGTCTACCATGGAAAAGATCCCCCGGATAAAGGGCTTTCCCAGAATCGGATATTTTTTCGTCAGGCGGGTGTATTCGATCTCCTCCGTGGAGATCTCTCCCTTTTCGCTGCAAAAGGCGGCCGCCGTTTTGTGGGGGCCCACCATCATAATGCCTTCCATCAGGGCCTGTCCGCCGATGGTCGTGATCTTTTTTGTCATAGTGTCAGGGTTCCTTTCCGGTTTTTTCTTTCAGCACTTTCTGGATCTCTACGGTCTCGATCAGCTCTGGGTGGGCCTCTACCGCGGCGCAGGTGGGCAGGGTAATGGTTACCGAGGTGCCCACGCCGGGCTGGCTTTCCAGCGTGAGGGAGCCGCCGTGCATGGAGACGATCTCGTCCGCCACCGCCAGACCGATGCCGGAGCCCCGGACCAGCTGGTTGGCCTTGTAGAATTTCTTCTTTACGTTGGGAAGGTGTTCCGCCGGAATGCCGCAGCCGGTGTCGCTGATCCGCACGAAGACCTTGCCGTCCCGGTCAAAGGCGGATACGGTGATGGTGCCTCCCGCGTCTGTATATTTCAGGGCGTTGTCAATGATGTTGACAAAGACCTGCCGCAGCCTGTCCACATCTCCGTAGACGGGGGAAAGGCTGGCGCTTTCTTCGTAATGCAGGGTTTTCTGCTCGGTACGGGCCCGGTCGGTAAAGAGGTATACGGCCTCGTCCAGCTCCGCCAGAATGTCCAGCCTGGAAACGGTCAGCCGCAGCCGCCCGCTTTGCAGCCGGGAAAAGTCCAGCAGCTCTTCCACCAGGCCGGAAAGCCGTTCCGATTCCCGAATGATGACGTTCATACCCTTTTCTTCGGTGACAGGATCCACCCCTTCGTGAAGGGTTTCAGCCCAGCCTTTGATGGCTGTGAGAGGTGTGCGCAGCTCGTGGGACACGGAAGAGATAAAGTCGTTTTTCATGCGCTCGGTGGCGGCCAGCTCACCGGCCATGTTGTTGATGGAATCGCAGAGCTGACCCAGCTCGTCGTTTCGGGATTTGTCGATGCGCACGCCGAAGTCGCCCTGGGCGATCTGCTTGGCGCCGGCGCTCACCTGCCGCACGGGCAGCAGAATAGAGCGGATAAAGTAGACGCCTGACAGGGTGATGAGCAGCATGATGAAGATGCCGGCCAGAATCAGCAGCAGAATGACCCGGCTCGTTTGGGTGTCCACCTTTTCCATAGAGACCAGATACCGCACCGAGCCGGTCAGGCCGCCATTGTGATCCCGGACCACCTTGGTGATGGCCATGACCTTTTCCCCTGTGTTCAGGTTTCCCACCCATTTGCCGGAGTTGTCCGGGCTGAGAAGGGCTTCCTGATAGTCGGGCATTTCCTGGTCCTGTTCCGGCTCGAAGCCGGTAGAGGTGATAAAAACACGGCCGCTGCGGTTTAGGGCCATGATCTCCATGTCGTTTTTGTCGGGAAAGCGTTCGATGTAGCCCCGGGTGATGGCGTTGAATTCCGAGGAGGTCCTAACCCCGCTGGAGCTGAGCCAGTTCAGCAGCTCATCGGCGCGGCCGGTGAGCACCTGCTCGATACCGCTGTAGGTGGAGCGCTGGAGCATTAGGGACAGGGTGACAATGGAGACGATCAACAGCAGCAGGACAATGCCGATGGTGTTTACAAACCACCGGCGGGACAGGCTTTTTCCCCTGGCTGCCTTCATGCGCTCACCTCCCGAACTACGCAAAGCTTTCTGCACTGGAATTTGCAGAGCAAATTCCGTATATGATTTTCGACCCGAAAATCATATATCCCAGCGATATCCCAGTCCCCACACGGTCACAATGTGCCGGGGGTTGGAGGGCTCGTCCTCCACCTTCATGCGCAGGCGGCGGATAT
>CAZBDS010000126.1:0-5254 GCA_964490735.1 uncultured Acutalibacter sp.
GACTGCCGCAAGGGGCTGTTCTCCGAGCTCTGCTTCCGGAACAGGACCCTGCTTTCAAAGCCCATGGAGTGGAACGTGTACCGGGCCCCCACCGACAACGATCGAAACATCAACGTGAAATGGGAGGAAGCCGAATACGACGCCTCCACGGTACGGGTGTACGACACGGAGCTTTCCACCCTGGAAAACGGCGGGGCCGCCATTTCCTGCCATCTGGGCATTGCGGCGGTGACCCTTGCCAAGTTCCTGGACGTGCAGGCTGTGTGGAAGGTGGACGCCCAAGGCAGGATCGACGTTTCCCTGCACTGCCAAAGGGACACCCGGTTCCCCTTCCTGCCCCGGTTCGGCGTCCGGCTGTTCCTGCCGGAGACCTTTAACGGCGTGGAATATTTCGGCTACGGCCCCTATGAGAGTTATTTGGATAAGCACCGGGCTTCCCGGCTGGGGGTGTATGCCCAGGCCGTGTCTGCCATGCATGAAAATTACCTAAAGCCCCAGGAGAATTCCTCCCATGTTGGCTGCCGGTATGCCACGGTCACCGACGGCGCCTATTCTCTCACCGCTTCTTCCGAGCAGCCCTTCTCCTTTAATGTGTCCCCCTACACTCAGGAGGAGCTCAAGGAAAAGAAGCATGCTTACGAGCTGGAAAAATCCGGCCATACCGTGTTCTGTGTGGACTACAAGATGAGCGGCGTGGGCTCCAATTCCTGCGGTCCCGCCCTGCTGCCCCAGTACCGTCTGGAGGAGGCGGAGTTCGACTTCAGCTTTACGCTGCTGCCTGAATAAAACTGTCTGTCCAAGGAAAAAGCGCTTCCGGGAATTTCCCCGGAAGCGCTTTTAGTTTTTCTTAAAATGAAAACTCAGCCTCGACCGCCATATAGTAAACGCACTTAAAAATCGGCATATACCGATTTTTAAGCAAGTGGCACAAGTCCGTTTATGCCACCGGGTTCAAAAGAGGTTTGACCTCTTTTGAACTGCGTTAACTATAACTGCCCGCTGCGGACAGCGCGCCGAAGATCACTTCGGACAGGCCGTTCTGGTTGACGGCGCCTACAATGCCGGTGATAAAAGGCACCAGGCAGCAGAACCAGCCCACGGCAATGGCCACAATTTTGTTGGTCCATTCGTGCTCGATATTGACGTTGAGCATGTTCTCGCTGATCAAAGCGATGTTGGCCCGGCTTTCCAGGCCCAAACCGATGATGTTTTGAAAGCCGTCACGGTTTTTCCGCACGGTCAGCATAGCCGAATTGGGGTTGTACGCCTGAACAATGACCTCGTAGCCCTGGGCCGCCAGCATCTGCTGGGCTCCGGCCAGCACCGTGTTCAAATTGGCGCCAGGGGCGAGAGGGATTGATCTCATGGATGCCATGGTTACCACTCCTTTAGGAAATGAAATAGTTTACTGAATACGCTTTCTTCAGGGCGGGCATACACGACTTCGCTTCCACTGAACAGGCGGTACAGGTATACCAGCAGGAACACAGCCAGCACGGCGATCCCCAGAATATTCAGCAGCCGGCGGGGCAGCCGTTTGCGAAGCAGCCAGCCCAGCAGAATCAAGGGCAGCAGGAACACCAGCGGGTGATAGTAAAACGCCCCCGCGAAATCTAGATGCAGGGCGTGCCACACAGCGCGGCTCATGCCGCAGCCGGGGCAGCAAATTCCGGTGAGAAAGCGGAAGGGACAGCCAAAGTTCCAGTACCACAGCACTGTCAGCACCGCCAGGGCCAGAAAGCCCGCCGCGGCCAGCGCTTTGCTTTTTGTGGATTTTTGTCGTTCCATGCTGCAAGATCCTCAACGAATCAATTGTAATGCGGGAGGCGGTGTTTGTCAAGGCCGGGGACTCAGCCGTCCCGCAGAAGCTGGTTGTAAATGCTGTCGGTCCGGCCGCCCTTTAAGTAGACCCGGGGCACCCGTTTGGAAAGGCCGCAGACCACCTCGTAGTTAATGGTATGTTCGCAGGCAGCCAGCTCGTCGGCGGTGACTTCTTCCCCGCCGTCCCGGCCGATGAGCGTGACAACGTCGCCGATTTCCACCTTGGAAAGGCCGGTAACGTCCACCATCATCTGGTCCATGCAGATGCGTCCCAGAATGGGGCAGCGTTTCCCGTGAAGGAGTACCTGGGCGCCGCCGGAGGCAAGCAGCCGGAAATAGCCGTCCGCGTAGCCTACAGGCACGGTGGCCACTGTCAGTTCCCGCTGGGCGGTGAATTCCCGGCCATAGCTGACGGTGGCTCCGGGCTTGATCCTCTTCACGTGGGAGACCACCGAACGCAGGGACAGCACAGGTTTCAGCGCGGGGGTGTTCCGCAGGGCGGCGGAGGGGTACAGCCCGTAAAGGACGATACCAGCCCGCACCATGTCCAGATGGGACAGGGGATAGTCGAACACGGCGGCGGAGTTGGCGCAGTGCCGCACGTCAAAGGAAACCCCCTCCCGCAGAAGGGCTTCGATCATTTCCTTAAAGCAGCCAAACTGCCGCATGGTAAAGGCGTCGCCCGCCGTACCCTCGTCGGAAACCGCAAAATGGGTAAAGATCCCTTCGGGGTACAGCCCCGGCAGGGCGCACACCTGCTTGATCTCCTCCACGGCGGCTTCGTCCCGGTTGATGTCCTGGAAGTAAAAGCCCAGGCGGCTCATGCCGGTATCGATTTTTACATGGATCTTCACAGTGACGCCGGCTTCTTCCGCGCACCGGGACAGGGCCCGGGCGTAATCGGAGGAATAGACGCACTGGGAAATATTGTGCTCCGAAAGGGTTTTGGCTTCCTCCGCGGGAGTGAAGCCCAAGACCAGGATAGGCTTTTGTATGCCGTCCAGCCGGAGCTGGAGGGCTTCCTCCAGATTGGACACGGCAAACCAGTCTGCGCCCAGGGCCTCGAATTCCCGGGCGACACGCAAAGCGCCGTGGCCGTAGGCGTCGGCCTTGACCACGCAGCAGATTTTCGTTTGGGGAGAGGTGCTTTCCCGCACGGCCCGAAAATTTTGGGCCAGGGCGTCCAGGTCGATCTCCGCCCAGGTGCGCCGTAAGATTTCTTTCATAGCAATCGCTACGCGATCCGAAATTCGCACAAAGAGCCGTGAAAACACGACCTTTTATGCCCGGTATCGTTTCCTTTCTTCTGGTTTTTCACGCTGCTGTCTTTCTGCATCAGGAAGTTACTTGAAATATTTCACGCCGGACTCAAAGAGCTTCTGATCCTTGTGGCCGGGCACGTTCTTGTAGAGATCCCTGCCCCTGCGCTCGGAGTGGCCCATTTTGCCCAGGATCCGTCCGTCCGGGCTGGTGATGCCCTCTACGGCGCACACGGAGCCGTTGGGGTTCCACAAAATGTCGCCGCTGACAGCGCCGTCCGGATCCACGTACTGGGTGGCGATCTGCCCGTTTTCGATCAGGGCCCGCAGAGCGGCTTCATCGGCCACAAAGCGTCCCTCGCCGTGGGACACGGGAACGGCGTGGATCTCTCCGGCGCACACGCCGGCCATCCAGGGAGATTTTATGCTGGTAATCCTGGTATATGCCATTCTGGAAACGTGGCGGCCCAGGGTGTTAAAGGTGAGGGTGGGGTCGTTTTCCTTGGGCTCGGTGATCTTGCCGTAGGGCACCAGGCCCAGCTTGATGAGGGCCTGAAAGCCGTTGCAGATGCCCAGCATCAGGCCGTCCCGGGTTTCCAGCAGATCGGTGACCGCCTGGGCGATCCGGGGATTGCGGAAGGTGGTGGCAATGAATTTGCCCGAGCCGTCGGGCTCATCGCCGCCGGAGAAGCCGCCGGGAAGCATGATGATCTGGGCGGAGCGGATGGCTTTTTCCATCTGCTCGATGGTTTCCTCGATATCCCTGGGAGACAGGTTTTTCACCACCAGGACCTGGGTTTCGGCGCCGGCCCGTTCAAAGGCCCGGGCGGAATCCACTTCGCAGTTGGTGCCGGGGAAGGCAGGGATAAAGACCCTGGGCCTGGCGGCCTTGATGGCCGGGGCCGCGTTTTGGCGCTTTTCCCACAAGGGCACGTCGTGCTTGACCGCAACCGGCTCGGCGCCGTTGGGGAAGATCTTTTCCAGGGTGCCGTTCCAGGCGTCGATCAGCTCGTCGATGGAAATCTTTTCGTTTTCGATCTCCACCGTGCCGCTTCCGGTGGTGCAGCCCAGCAGGGCGCCGTGACCGTAGGGAATCTGGGCTTCGGAGGAGAGCTCTGCCACCAGGGCCCCGGCCCGGGGAGCGAACAAGGCCTCGGCAGACAATCCGGGCTCAAACTTAAAGCCCATTTTGTTTCCGAAGCACATGCGCAGCACGCAGGCCGCCGCACCGCCCTCCCGGACCACGCCGGCGGAGAGGATATCACCGCAGGCAATGTGCCGGTGAATCGATTTATAATAGGCCTTCAGGCCGTCCCAGTCGGGGGTGCCGTCCGTGTGTTGAGGAATGGGCAGGACCACCACCCGGGAGCCGGGCCGCTTCATGCAGGCGGAAAGGGTGCGGCTTGCCTTGGTCATGGCCACGGCAAAGCTGACTAACGTGGGAGGCACGTCCAGCTGCTCGAAGGAGCCGGACATGCTGTCCTTGCCGCCGATGGCGGGCAGCCCTATCCCCAGCTGGGCGGAAAGGGCGCCCAACAGGGCGGCGGCGGGCTTGCCCCAGCGGGTGGGCTCTTCGTGGAGCCGTTCGAAATATTCCTGGAAGGTCAGGCGGGCGCTGAGGGGATCGGCCCCCACGGCCGCCAGCTTTGAAAGGCTTTCCACCACGGCGTACTGGGCCCCCAGGAAGGGGGAATACCGGGCAACGCCGGGAATGTAGCCGTAGGACATGGCGGTGGCGTCGTCGGTCTCGCCGGAAAGCAGGGGGAGCTTTGCCACCATGGCTTCCTCGGGGGTGAGCTGGTAGGTTCCGGCAAAGGGCATTAAAACCGTGGCTGCGCCTATGCTGGAGTCAAAACGCTCGGACAGGCCTTTCTGCCCGCAGACCGGAAGCCTTGCCATGTTCAGCTTCAGCGCTTCCGCGCCCTTTTTGCCCCGCAGGCACTCCGGTACGGCTTCCCGGTAATTTTCACCCTGAGGGGCGGCGATTTCCGCCCGGGCGGTCTGGGTGACGCCGTTGGTGTCCAGAAATGCCCTGGACAGGTTTACGATCAGGTCGCCCCGCCATTCCATTTTCAGCCGGGGCAGCTCGGTGACCACCGCCACTGCCTGGGCATCCAGGTTTTCCTCGTGGGCGGCGGCTTTAAAGGCCTCTACGTCCTCCGGGGCCAGCACTA
>CAZBDS010000127.1:0-5241 GCA_964490735.1 uncultured Acutalibacter sp.
AGGTGAGCACCCGGGTGGTAAAGGTGGAGTTGTTGCCGCCGCCGTGCTCCGCGTGAAGCACCATCATCAGGTCCAGCATCTTCGCTTCTTCCCGGGTGAACTGCCGGTCGGGCCGCAGGGCATTCAAAATGGCTTCGGCGGTACACTGGCCGGGCTCATAGGGGTGAAAAAACATGCTCTCCCGGTCAAAATGCCGCCGCTTGACCTGATAGGCATAGGACATGATAGAGGGCATTCTGGCGATCAGGGAAATGCTTTGGCGCATGTTGTTTTCCAGGGAGGGGTCCTCGGGATCATCGTCGTAAGAATAGAGGGTCAAAACGGACCGGGCCAGCTTGTTCATAATGTTCCGGGAGGGGGCCTTCAAGATCATGTCCTCCGCGAAATATTCGGGCAGTTCCCGGTTTTCATAGAGCAGGCCGCACATACGGTCAAACTGCCGCTTGTTGGGCAGCTTGCCGAAAATCAGCAGCCAAGCCACCTCTTCAAAGCCGAAGCGGTCTTCCCGTTCAAAGCCGTTTACGATCTCCTCAATGTCGATGCCCCGGTAGGTGAGCTTCCCCTTGTCCGGCATTTTGTCTCCGTCGTTGATAATGTAGCCGTGAACATTGCACACATGGGTCAGCCCCGCCATCACGCCGGTGCCGTCGGCATTGCGCAGGCCCCGCTTTACATCGTTATATTCGTATTCGTCCTTGGTGATCACATTGTTTTTCCGGTATTCCGCGCACAGTTCCTCGATCGTAGTGCTGGTCTCCCGTTCGCTGTTGAGCCTTTTCATGGCCGTCCCTCCCTTTCTGTGTTCGGTCTTTACAGCCTGTAAGGCGCTTTCCATTGATTGTAACGCGGGACCGGGCAGAAGTCAACCGCTTTTCCAAAATTCTGCAATGCGCAATATTTATAAATTCATTTTTGCTCGTAAATTTTGCAAATTCCCCGATTTTGAGAATGATTTTTGCATAATTCCTGCTCGGACATGTAAAAAGGAGTGTTTCATGTGAAGGAACAAAAAAAGTACACCGCCCTTAAGCAAGCTGCCGCCGCCTTTCTTGTCATCTATGGGCTGATCGCCCTGCTGCCTTCCGGCGTGTACGCGGTGGCCCGGCACAAGGAGGAACCCCAAACGCCGACAGCCTCGCCGGAAAGCGTGCCCCGTCCCACGGTGAGCGCCTCCCCCGCCCCGGAATCCGAAGCTTCCCCGAAGGACCCTCCCGGATTTCTGGAAAAGGCTCCGGAAAAGTCCTCGGCCCAGCAGTCAACAGATGTTTTCACCCTGTACGACAGCGACACCGAAGAGACCCTGACCCTCACCGCGGAAGAGCTGCTGCCGGCGGCCGTGGCCTGTGAAATGGATCTCTCCGCCCCGGAGGAGGCCTTAAAAGCTCAGGCGGTGGCCTGCTATACCCTTTTTTCCGAAAAGCGGGCGTCGGGGGAAACCATCTCTTGCGCAAGCGGCCGCTGGCAGACCTGGACCACAGAAGAGCTCATGCGGGATCGCTGGGGAGAGGATTATGAGGAAAACGCTGCCCTGCTGAAAAAGGTGACCGATTCGGTGGCGGGGCAGCTGCTCACCTATGATGGGAAGCCTCTGCTGGCCGCCTATTTCGCCATTTCCGCCGGCTGCACCGAGACCTCCGCCAACGTGTGGGGCGGCGAGCTTCCCTACCTGCAGACGGTGGCAAGTCCCGGGGATCTGTTCGCCGACGGCTATCTGAGCACGGTCCGCCTGACCGAAGAGGAATTCCGGGCGGCAGTCTCCGCCTTCTATCCCGAGGACGCCCCGGACCTTTCCGGCCCGGCGGAGCAGTGGCTTACCGGGATCACCCGCACGCCCGCGGGGTATGTGGACACCGCAAACCTGGGAGGGAAAGAGGTCACTGGCCGGGAGGTCCGGGAGATCTTTTCCCTGCGCAGCGCCGCTTTCGAGCTGGACGCGTCCCCGGAGGGCTTCTGCTTTACCGTCCGGGGCTGGGGCCACGGCGTGGGCATGAGCCAGGCCGGGGCGGCATTTCTGGCCAAGCAGGGCGCGGGCTACCGGGAGATCCTGGAATATTACTATCCCGGGGCCGCTCTCGCCTTTCCGACATAAATTTTTTATTTTCTCATTTTCACCGGGGGAAAAGTGTGGTATACTACTGTCGTATGATGGGTTAGTGTATCTCACACAGCCTGCACAGTGAATGGGAGAGTTGCGAGATGGACGATCAAATCAAGAAAAATTCCGGCGCGATCAGCTCCAACCTGCTGAACCGCCACGTATACTGGGTCTGCTTCCCGGAGCGGGACGGCCTGGACAGTTTGCAGGGGGAGTTCGCCGAAGCCCGGAAAAAGCATTTTACCAGCGGCAGGAAAACGGTCAGGACCGGAAAAAATGAAATCGTCAAAGGCTTTGACGGCAAGCTGCAGGGCAGGCTGGGCCGCCGGTCTCTCTATTGGAAAAAGACCGCGGGCAAGGCCGCCGGCAGGATCACGCTGGAGGAATCCTTCGAGCTGAAAACCGGCCCTGTGCTGGTCCGGCGGGACTTCCGCAATATCATTGTCAGCCGGGTCTTTTTCGACCGGGAGCAGCGCTGGATCCGCTCGGAGTACTACGAGCCCTGGGACCCGGTAAACGCCCGGGTCATCTTCCGGCCCAGCGAAGCCTCTGACACCATCGAACGCCTGGACCGGGAGCCGGACGGAAAGCCCTCCCGTTCCACGGAGCTCTACCCCATTCCCTATCTGGCCGGCACCGCGGAACAGAGCATTCTGAACGCCCGGTTCGGCGA
Source organism: uncultured Acutalibacter sp. (assembly GCA_964490735.1). GTDB lineage: Bacteria > Bacillota > Clostridia > Oscillospirales > Acutalibacteraceae > Acutalibacter. The sequence continues at coordinate 2,769 of CAZBDS010000127.1, forward strand.
GCCCCATCTGGTGCTCAACACCGCCGAGGGCCAGTTCTGCTACTGCACCAAACGGGAGGCCGAGGCCCGGAAAAAGGCCCTAGAGGAGATCAAGGACGGCACCATCGTCCTGATGCCCGCCTGGGAAGTGAAGGGCGGCTCCCTGACCAAAGACGCCGGAGAGGAAGAGGCCGGCGTAACCTTCACCAGCCTGGAGGAATACGCCCGCATCGAGGCGCCCGAGGTTTCCGGCGCGCCGGAGGCGGAGCATTCCCTTCAGCCCGTGGAGGAAACCCCCGCGGGCCTTCCTCCCCAGCCGGAAACGGAGGAGTTCAGCCCGGAATCCACCGAGCCCTCCCCCGCCTCTCGGGAGGCCGGTTCCGAAAGCGAAGGGGCCGGGGAGGACAAGCCTTCTTCGGAGGAAAGCCCGGAAAGCGTTCCTGAAAACGGGGAGAAGGCTGCCGGAGAGGCCGAAGAAGCAGCCGAAGCCACGGAGCCCGGCAGTGGGCCGGACTACAGCCTGATCCGGGACGGGAAGCAGGCCCAGCAACCCGGCGCCCTGGCCGCTTACGAGGGCGAATATCAGGACGGCAGGCGGGAGGGCTTTGGCGCGTATCACTACAAAAACGGGACCCTCAGTTATGCGGGGTTCTGGAAAAACGACCGCAAGGACGGCCTGGGGGTCTCCTTCCGGGAGTCCGATCACGCGCTGCACATCGCCAAGTGGGAAAACGGACGGCCGGGCAGCTTTGTCTCTCTGTTCGACACCGAGGGAAACCTGCGGTACGGCGGCCGGATCGAAGACGGCCAAAAGCAGGGCGCCGGCGTGTCCTTTAACCAGGCGGACGGCACCGTTTTCGTGGGGAAATGGCTGGACGGCCAGCCCACCGGCATGGGCTCCTCCTTTGACCGGGAAGGTAACCTTTTGTACTACGGCGGCTGGAAAGACGGCAAACGCAGCGGCCACGGCACTGAATTTGACAAAAACGGCGGCATCGTCTTCGACGGGGAATGGAAGGACGGCAAGTACCACAACGGCATTCTCTATCAGAGACAGACGCCCGAAACCCCGCCGGAGGACGAAAGCCCCCGCTGGGATATCTGAGCAAAAGCAAAAGGCCCTGGGGATTGTTCGCCCAGAGCCTTTTCCGTCTGACAGAAAGCGCAGCTCTTATTTCAGCATTTTTTCCACGTCGCCGATCAGGTTCCCCACCGTGTGGATCGCCTTGCCCGCATTCTTCCTCATCTGGCTGCCTTTTCTGTGCCCGCCGTTCATGGCCTTTGTGCCGATGGCCGCCACCACTGTGCCCGCCAGCACACCCATGCCGATCCCCTTGGCCACGTTCATGGTACGCTTATACATAGCGTTCAACCTCCCTAGAAATAATAGAATATTGAGCAGTCGCAAAACTGTCTTCAAGCTCATGATTCCCGTCTCCTTCTTCCTTTATGCGAACCAATCCCTGAAAGGAGTGCCCGCTTTTGGCAAAGCTGAACATCGTTCTCGTGGAACCGGAAATCCCCCAAAACACAGGGAACATCGCCCGGACCTGCGCCGTCACCGGCGCCGCCCTGCACCTTATAGGCCCCATGGGCTTTGCGCCCGACGACAAGAAGCTCCGCCACGCGGGCCTGGATTACTGGCAGTATCTGACGATCAACTTTTACGATAGTCTTTCCGATTTTTTTGAAAAAAACACCGGCGCCTTTTTCTTTTTTTCCACCAAGGCCCGAAACCGCTATACCGACGTTTCCTATCCCGACAACTGCTTTCTCTTTTTCGGAAAGGAATCCGCCGGGCTGCCCGAAAATCTGCTGTTTGCCCACCCGGAGCAGTGCGTGCGCATTCCCATGATGGACGGCGCCCGCAGCCTGAATCTGGCAAATTCAGTTGCCATCGGCGTGTTCGAGGTCCTGCGCCAGTGGGATTTTCCCGCCCTTTCCTGCAAGGGAGAGCTTCGGGACTTTAACTGGGAAGAAGCGAAAGCCGCCCACCCCGGCTCAGAATTTTTATAGCGGCAATCTCCCGTTCACATTCCCTTAAAATTTATCTTTTATTCTGTATGCAAGGAATTTGCAGGCAGGAAAAAAGCTTGGAACGGGCCTGGGAAAAAGTACCGGGCTTTTCTGCGCGGAAAGACAAAGCCGAGGTTTTTCGGCACACTGAAAGGAGCGAACGCTTTGACCCACTTTATCGAATTTGAAGACGTGTGCAAATACTACCATATGGGCGAAAACAAAATCGCCGCCGCGGACCACGTCAGCTTCCACGTGGACAAGGGGGAATTCTGCGTGATCGTGGGGCCCTCCGGCGCGGGCAAGACCACGGTGCTCAACATGCTGGGCGGCATGGATTCCTGCGACGAGGGAAGGATCACCCTGGACGGCGAGCTGATCAGCGCCTATTCCCCCCGGCAGCTTACCACCTACCGCCGGCACGACGTGGGCTTTGTGTTCCAGTTTTACAACCTGGTGCAGAACCTGACCGCCCTGG
>CAZBDS010000128.1:0-5165 GCA_964490735.1 uncultured Acutalibacter sp.
TCAGCTCTTCTTCCAGCTTCTGGAAAGAAGCCATGGTGTCCGGCTCCCGAGTCATTGGATTGCCCACATTGATGATAGCGGTGAGATTCACCTTTTCAGAGCTCGCAGACTCCACCGGAGCCTCACTTTTTGGAGTAGAGGCAGTTGAGTTGTTTCCTGCCTGGCTGCTGCCGCAGCCTGCCAGAGTTCCCAGCACGAGAAGGGCGGCAAGCGTCAGGGCCAGCAGCTTGGCGAGAGGCCGTCTTTTTGACTTTCCTTGCATTTTGTTCTCTCCTTTTTCTTTTGTAATGTATTGTTGATTCCATTTCCGGAATTTCAACCGGTGACAGGCTGTGCTTATCCTTTCAGGGAACCGATCATAACGCCTTTTTCAAAATACTTTTGCAGAAGAGGATAGAGCACCAGCATGGGCAGAGTGGAAATGATGATCACGGCGTACTTCATGGTATCCGCCAGCCTCTGCTTCAAGGCATTGTCCATATTGATCTGCTCGAAGGCCTGGTTGGCGACAAGAATCTCCTTGAGGACCAGCTGCAGGGGCACCAGCTCTGTGTTTCTGAGATAGATCAGAGCCCGCATGTACTCGTTCCAATAACCCACGGCGTAGTACAGGGCCATAACCGCCACAATCGCCTTGGAAAGAGGAAGGACCATCTGAAGAAAGAACCGGCTATACGTGCACCCGTCGATCTGCGCCGCCTCAAAGAGCTCTTCAGGGATAGAGGTTTGGAAAAAAGATCGGGCAACGATCACGTTGTACACGCTGACCGCAAAGGGGATTACCATCACCCAGAAGGTGTCTACCAGATGCAGATTCTGCATGAGAAAGTAGGTGGGAATCAGCCCGCCGCTGAAAAACATGGTAAAGGAAAAGAAGAAGGTGATCCCTCTTCTGAAGGGCAGCTCCTTCCGGGAAAGGGCATAAGCCGCCGGAATGGTGCAGGATACGCTGATAGTGGTGCCCACCAGGGTATAGAGAATCGTATTCAGGTAGCCGCGCCAAATGCGGGCGTCCTCAAACACCCGGGTATAGCCCTCCAAAGTGATCTTGCTGGGCAGCAGCAGGGTAGCGCCCCTGGAAACCTCTGTGGAATCGCTGAAGGAAGCGATCAGCACAAAGTATAAGGGATATAGGGTGACGAGAATAACCAGGGCAATGAGAAAATAGACAAGAAAACTCAGAAATTTATCGGAAAAGGACAGATTTTTATACTTCATAACTCACAGCTCCTCTCAAATTGAGCCCGCGTTACCACAGGCTGGTCTCCGATACCTTAGCGGATATTTTATTTACTACAAACAGGAAGATAAAATTCACCAGGGTATTAAAGAGCCCAACAGCCGTTGAGAAACTGTATTGGGCGGACTGCAGCCCGATTTTGTACACGTAGGTGGAGATCACTTCGGAGACCGCCACATTCAGAGAGTTCTGCATCAAATAGATTTTCTCGAATCCGACGCCCAGAATGCTTCCCGTGCTGAGGATCAGAAGAATGATCATGGTGGGGACCAGAGCAGGAAAATCGATGTGACGTATTTTGTGCCAGCGGTTGGCGCCGTCCACCGTGGCCGCCTCGTAGAGCGCAGGGTCCACGCTGGAAAGGGCCGCTATGTAGATAATGGAATTCCACCCCGTGTGCTGCCAGACGTCCGAAAGCACGTAGATCCACTTAAAGAGCTCTGCCTTGCCCAAGATGTTCAGCGGTTCCGTGACGCCAAACAGACGGGCAAGGCCCCCATAAAGGCCGCCGCTGGAAGAGAGCAGGACCTTGATCATGCCCACCACCACGACCACCGAAATAAAATGAGGCATATAGGTAATGGTCTGAGTGATCTTTTTCGATCTCGCTCCCTTGATCTGGTTGATGAGCAGAGCCAGAATGATGGGAACCGGGAAATTGATCACCAGGGAAAGAATGCTAAGGGTCACGGTATTCCCCAGGATCTCCTGAAACTTCGGCAGGGTAAACAGCCTTTCAAAGTGCTTAAAACCCACCCAGGGGCTGTTCCAGATTCCCTGTGAGGGAGTAAAATCCTGGAACGCCATGGTGATCCCGTACATGGGAAGATAGTTGAAGATCAAGATCAGGAGTATCGCCGGGAGCAGAAACAGATAAAGTTCCCTGCATTTTACCACCCGCTTCCACAGGCCCAAACGCCCGCCTGTTTTCTCATTTCTGCTTTTTATCATGGTAACACCCCTTTTTCTGTCTTGCCGTTCCCTTTTGCTGCCTGCAGTATAACGCCCGAATTTGTGCACAGTCAATAAACACAATTTATAATGCGGTAAAAAATTATAATATTTGCCGTAAATATACATTATTTATGCTGATATCTTTTGTGTGTTGACACAGTTTCTAATTTCCGGTTAAAATATTGGTGTATTTTATACATATCAACAAGAAAGGAGCCCACAATGAATCCCAGCGGTTTTTTTGCCAAGCTCAGGCGCACAAAAATTTTGAATAAGCTCATTGTGATCTTTTCTGTTGTCATTTTTATCCCCATCGGCGTGATCCATTTCTTCTATTATCCCAGCCTGACCGGAATTACCAAAAACTTTATTGATAACGAGATCACCGGCACCGGAGAAAAGGTTGCGGACTATATGAACCGGAGTATCCGAGAGATTTTAAGTATTTCCTCGGCTTTGAATTCTCAGAAGCACACTTGGAGCAAGGACAGCAATACCAACACTCTTACGCGTCAAACAACAAATCTGATTGCCTCGCTGAGCGCGCAGGACACGATTTTGGAAAAAATGTTCCTCTATACCGGCCATTCCTTTATTTCCGATACAGGATTGATCTCTGAGGAATATTTCATGGAGGATCTCTTTTCTCTCAGCGATCTGAGCCTTCAGGAATTTTATGAACTGTTGGAGGACCTTCAATCCCCGGCTGTCCTCTCCCCTATGCTCCTGACCCCCGGATCCTATCCTATAACGGGGACACAACCGCGCAGGGTGGTCCCTCTTGTTGTGCCGGGAAGCGACCGAAAAACCGCTTATTTGTTTTTGCTCAGCTGCGACAAGGTAAACTGCCAGTTGAGCACAATGATCTCTGATAACTTCCGCTATGTGATCGGCACAGAGGCTTCGCCCTTCCTGTTCACCAATTTGGAAGAGACGCCGGAAACCTATCAGGAACTGGAAGCAAACTACACAGTATCCTCCACGGATCTCAGATATCTGGATCTGTCCTTCAGCATTCTTTTTGACAGCCAGTCCATGAATCGGGAACTGGCACGAACCCAGCTTTTGAACACCCTCTTTATTCTGGGCCTATTTTTTCTTTATCTCTTTGTATTGGTGTTTTTTATTCGGAGAAATTACGCTCCGGTCGTTTCCCTTCTGGATCTGCTGGACACCGGCAGTATAAAGGGCCGGGATGAGTTCGAGTCCATACGCCAGGCGGTCAGCGAGCTTCGGGACACCAACGCCAGCCTTTCGCTGAAGGTCAACCGGTACCAGGCCGACTACAAAAACACCCTGATCTATCAGCTTCTCTCCGACAGGATCGCTTTGATGAACAACCTCTCCGACATTGAGGAATGGCTGGGGATCCCGCTGAACGACCGTGTCCTTTACGCCGGGTTCCTCTGCTTTCAGAACTGCGGCTCTGCCGTAAGCGTGTGGGAATTCCTGGATCGGGTGGGCTCCCTTTCCTATGAGCCCCTGGAGCTTACGATCACGCCGTACTTTGAAAAACACTGCCTGTTCTTCCTCCTACCCGTTTCCCCGGAATGCACCGAGGCGGAGGTTCTCCACAGCCTGGAACAGACGCTGCTGCTGAAAAACACCTCCCTCTCCCCACTGATCATTCTCTCAGAACCTGCGCCCTCCATCTTCGAGCTGCGGGAGCGGATCAATCCCTGCCTTTTAAACTTGCAGGTCCTGTCCGGCGGCGGTCTCCCTTCGGGGGTATATACCAACGAAGATATCTCCGGCAGCATGGAAGAAGAGGCAAAATATCCCCACAAGCTGATCCTTTCCCTGAACACGGCCATCATGGAAAACAACACGGCAAAAATCTACGAACTGGCAACTGAGATCAAGAGCTTTCTGCTGCAGGCCTCCTCGGCCAGGGCCCATATGGTCTACTCCCAGATCATGTACATCCTCTCTCAGCCCCAGAACGATCTGGAATCGGAGATGGAGCCCATCTATGAAACGATCACCGAGATCACCACAGGAGAGATGTGCCGTCATATCGACAGATCGGTAGACCGTCTGATCCACCTTAAAAGCCGTGAGCTCAACGAAAACTCTTTCGAGCACATCAAGGAATACATCAACAGCAATTACCTTAACAGCGACTTCTCCATTAAGAGCCTTGCGGAAAAATACCACATGCAGGTCTCCAACATCAGCGCGGCTTTCAAAAAGCGGTACGGGATCACCTTTCAAGACTATGTGGGCCAGCTGAAAATCAACAAGGCAAAGCAGCTTCTCCTCTCCGGAATCATGGAGATTGAGGAAATCAGCAACCTGCTCAACTATTCCAATTCTTCCAGCTTCGGCAGGGCCTTTAAAAAGGTGACGGGGAACACCCCCAGCGAATACCGCCTGCTCCACCGCACGGACTCAGATCCTTCCGCAGCCTGCGATTAAGCCGTCACAGCCCCGATTTCCCGTAAAAAACGGCCCTACCCAACGCGGTATGTTCCGATTGGGTAGGGCCGGCCTATTCAGCCTAGGTTTTGCTCTTTTCTCCGTGATCTACTTGGTAGAGGACAAATTTTAAATTCCGGTCGCAGACCGCCAGAAACACGTCCTTGGCGGAGCTGACTCTGTGCTGCTGCAGCTGTTTGTCCAGCCAGGTCCGGTCCAGCCCCATGCGCTTCAAATTGTCTTCCAGAATGCGGCCGTCCATAATCAGCTCGGTAAACAGAAGCTCCTGTTCCGGGGCCAAATTCAGGTCCTTAGGGGTCGCGGGGCGCTGGTCGCTGACTGGAAGGATCGTCAGCTTTCCGTTATATTCGAAAATGGCCGTTTCAATGGTTGTCAGGTCAAAGTATCCCTGCTGCCGGCACATAACCATAAACTCGCTTAGATCCAGTTTGGCTTTCTTTAAATTTTCCCGGTACAGCTTCCCATGGTCCATAAGAATGGTGGGCGTGCCATTGAGGTACTTGCGCGAGCGCGGAAACTTGTTGGCAATAAT
>CAZBDS010000129.1:0-2916 GCA_964490735.1 uncultured Acutalibacter sp.
TTGCCCATCATCAGCACGCCCACATAGATCAAGGCGGCGGCGCAGGCATAGGTGGGGATCAGCTGGGCCACAGGGGACAGGAACATGGCGATTACAAACATGGCGGCAGTGACCACCGAAGCCAGGCCGGTCCGGCCGCCCTCGCCAACGCCGGCAGAGGACTCCACGAAGGTGGTGACCGTAGAGGTGCCGCAGACAGCGCCGGTGCAGGTGGCGATGGCGTCGGCCATCATAGCCCGGTTCATGTTGGGCACATCGCCCTCTTTGGTCAGCATATTGCCGGCGGCGCAGGCGCCGTACAGGGTACCCAGGGTATCAAACATATCGACCATGCAGAAAGCCAGCATGGTGGTAAGGAACATAACGACAAAATTGCCCATGCCGTGCGCGTCAATATAGGGGGTGAAATTGAAGCCCTCGGTAAAGACCTTGCCAAACGCCTGAGAGCCGAAATCCTTGAAAGCGCCCAGGAAATCAGAGCTCAGGTTGGGAGCCACGGCAGTGGCGTAAAAATCGGGCACAGTGAGAAGGCCCACGATATAGTAGACCACAGCGGAGCCCAAAATTCCCCACAGCACAGCGCCGCGGACCTTTGCCTTGGACATGGCACCAATGGCAAACACCGTAAGAATGGTGAGCAGCATGGGGAAAATACCGGCCCAGGTGGCGGTGCCGCTGAATACGTTGAAGGAAGCCAGCGTCACCTTGGTGGAATCGTTGCCCACCACGATACCGGCGTTCTGCAGGCCGATAAAGGCGATAAACAGGCCGATGCCGGCAGCAATGGCGGTTTTTACGGCCTTGGGAATCGCGTCAAAAATAAGCTTGCGCAGGCCGGTAACGGTCAAAATCAGGAATACCACGCCATCAATCAGCACCAGCACCAGGGCATTGGCATAGGAAAGACCCATTCCCACGCACACGGTGTAGACGAAGAAGGCGTTCAATCCCATGCCGGAGGCCTGGGCCAGCGGCAGGTTTGCCAGCAGGCCGATCAGCACCGTGCCCACAATGGCGGAAATGGCGGTGGCGATGTAAATTGCGCCGTAGCTTACACCCAGCACATCCGTACCGTCACCGAAGGGATTGGAGAACATTCCGGCGTTGACCATCAAAATGTAGGCCATCGCCATGAAGGTGGTGATACCGGCGGTAATTTCAGTCCGCACATTGGTACCATGTTCCTTCAGCTTGAAGAACTTTTCCAAAGCATTCACACTCCTCAAAAATAAATAATACCCCATCTGCTTCCTTGCTCGAACCGCGGGCCAAAAAAGAAAACGGAAAGGATATGAATTAAGTATACCATTCTGCCGGGGAAAATCAATACCGTTTTTTACAATTTATTCATATTTTTCAGAGAAACCTTTCTTTTCCCGGCAGAGTCCCGTTAGACCTTGCAAAATTCCTCCGGTTCGGGTATACTAAAACCAGTTTCTACAGGAAGGGAGTGCTGCGTTATGAAAAACGAAATGAAAGGTGCCCTGTCATAGTATCACCCTGTGCAACCTTCCCTGAAAGACCCGCGGTGCAAATGCAGGCCGCGGCAGGCAGTCATGGAACGGCTGCCCTGCCGCGGCCTTTTTGCGCCCTTTTTCAGGAAGAACAGGGAAATCGGAAAGGAGAGATGTTTTATGGATTGCGCGCTTTTACGAAACCACACCATCTGCCAACAGAATTTGGAGGAATTTTATGATCGACTTAAGAGAGTACGGCTGGGACCCAGCCCTGCTGCCCCGGCAGGGCGGCGGTGTCCCCGCCAGAGTGACCGCCGTCTACAAGGAACGCTATGGGCTGGTCTGTGAGGCGGGAGAGTGCTTCGGCCGGCTGAAAGCTTCTGTCTATTACAGGACCGGGCGCGAAGACTTCCCCACCGTGGGAGATTTTGTGCTGATCCGGCCCAACCCCTCGGGGGACTGTCAGATCACAAAAACTCTGCCCCGTCGCAGCTTTTTTGCCCGCCGGGACCCCTATCCGGGGCGGCTGAAGCCCCAGGCGGTGGCGGCCAATTTCGACACCGTGCTGCTGGTGCAGTCCTTAAACGAAAATTTCAACGTCAGCCGGCTTCAGCGCTATCTGGTGCAGGCCCGGCAAAGCGGGGGCGAACCGGTGATCGTCCTCACCAAATGCGACCTTCCGGGGGAGCACGGTCCCCTGCTCAAAGCCGCGCAGGAGGTTTCCGGCGGAGCTCCCGTCTGCCCGGTGAGCGCCAAAACAGGAGAGGGCCTGGCGCTGCTGGACCCCTGGCTCCAGCCCGGCAGGACTTTGGCCCTGCTGGGGTCCTCCGGCGTGGGAAAATCCAGCCTCATCAACCGGCTGGCCGGAGAAGAGCTGATGGCCACCGGGGAGATCCGGGAGCAGGACGGCCGGGGAAGGCACACCACCACCCACCGCCAGCTGCTGCGGCTGCCCTCCGGGGCGCTGGTCATCGACACCCCCGGTATGCGGGAGCTGGGACTTTGGGACGTTTCCGCCGGGATCCGGGAAAGCTTTGAAGACGTGGAGCGGCTGATCGGACAATGCCGGTTTTCCAACTGCCGCCACGAAACCGAGCCCGGTTGTGCCGTGCGGGAAGCCCTTCAAACCGGAGCCCTTTCCCCGGAACGGTGGAAAAGCTATCAGTCGCTGAAAGAAGAAGCGGCAGTCTCCCGGCCCAAACGCAAAAGGGGTGGAAAACTGCCGCAATGATACTCTTACCGGTTTTACCCTTCAGGACTTTTTCGCCTCGGTACACACCTCGCAGGTTTCCGTGTACCACTTGATCTTCTTCTCAATCTTGCACAGATACCGCTTTAAAACCTCGATCTCCTCCAGCACGTGCTGCCGGTGGTCGATAAAAATCTGCAGCCGCTGATCCAGGGTGCCGTCCCCCTGGTCCACCAGGTCAAAATACCGTTTGATGTCCTTCAGGGGCAT
>CAZBDS010000129.1:3016-5112 GCA_964490735.1 uncultured Acutalibacter sp.
GGCCCCCGAGGGGGCCCTTTTCCGTTTTTCGCGCTCTGTCAATCCTGCTGTGCGGAAGAATCGCCGGACTGGCCGTGGGTTTCCTGAATGGAGACGATCTCGCCGTTTTCGTCGGTCTCCACCGCAACGCCGGTTTCATAGGTGACGTCCCCATCGCTGGAAGTGGTGTTCCCCTCCCGGGCGGTCTCCTCCTCGACGATACGGTACGTAATCGAGTCTTCTCCTCTTTCCGTCTGCTCTATCTGGAAAATGCCGGCAGTCGTACCGTCCTCCAGCTTCAGGATGCACACCAGCCTGCCGATGGTCGCCTCATACAGCTCGCCGTTGGTGGCGGCGTTGGCCCCCATGGCCAGGGCGGCGGCCAGGGCCATTACGGCGGCGGCTACCACCAGCCTGCGCAGGATATACTTCTTGGGTTTTCTCGTCTTTTCCGTCATGGTCAAAAGCTCCTTTCTCAGCTCGGGAGAGGCCTTCAACCGGGAAAAAGTCCGTTCGTACAATTCTTTACTGGGCTCCATTTACGCTCTCTCCTTTCCGCAGTCTCGTCATGCTTTGCCTCAGCTTTTCCCTGGCCCGCTGCAGACGGGTCTGGACCGTGGATTCCTTCAGGCCGCACATGGCGGCCACCTCTTTAATGGGATAGTCCTCGTAGTAGAACAGATACACCGGCACCCGGTATTTCTTTGGCAGAGCCATCACCGCCAAAAACAGATCGCTTTCCTCGGGGGTCTCGAATTCCAGCGTTCCGGCATATTCCTCCAGCGGCACGCTTTTTCGGAACCAGGCCGAAACCACCAGCTTTTTCGATTCGTTTACCGCCACCCGCAAAAGCCACCGGCGCAGGTGCTCCTCGCTTTCAAATTCCTTGGGCTCCCGGTACAGCTTCAGGAACACGTTCTGCACGATGTCCTCGGAATCCGCCGGATTTTTGCAGGAATGAAACGCCACCCGGTAAACGGCGTCCGTGTATTTTTCCACACAGGCTGAAAATGTTTGATCGTCCATGGCGCTCCCTCCCTTCTTGCTTTCTTTCTTGAAACGCGTTTCACCTATATAGTAAACGCACTTAAAAATCGGTAGGTACCGATTTTTAAGTAAGTGGCACAGACGTGCCTGTGCCACCTGGTTCAAAAGAGGTAAGGCCTCTTTTGAACCGCGCTAACTATAGTACCTTTCAGAGCCTCAAAAAATCTCACATGTCGAAAAAATTTTTTAAATTCCTCTCCCCTTTTGACAAACCGCGCCTCGGGGAGTATAATAAAATCATCACAGCCGAGGGAATCCCGGTGAGACAGGAGGATCCAGGTTATACAGGGCATGTCACTGCACATCATCGCCAGATTGAGGAACAAATAAGGTACGGCAAACAAGGCTTGTTAGGATATGGCCTGCTTTGCTGTACCTTTTTTGTCTGATTTCAGCGAAGAAGGTGCTTTTTTCATGCCCAAAAACCATAAAAACAATGCGCCCCTTTGGGCCAGTCAAAATTTTCTGACCGGCGGCGCCCTGCTGCGCCGCTTGGTAAACTTGTCCGACATAGGGAAAGACGACCTGGTGATAGAAATCGGTCCCGGCAAGGGACACATTACCCAGGTGCTTTTGCCCCGCTGTAAACGGCTTATTGCCGCCGAACTGGACCCGGCCCTGTGCCAAAAGCTGACAGTACGCTTTGCCGGGGCGGATAATTTCACCCTGTATCCAGGCGATTTTCTGCAAATGCCCCTGCCCAAGGGGGAATACAAGGTGTTTGCCAACATCCCCTTCGCGCAGACTACCGCCATCCTCCGCCGGTTGACGGAAAGCGGCCGTCCGCCCCAAGGGTCCTGGCTGGTGGTGGAATGGGGCGCCGCCCGGCGGTTCGCCGGAGCGGGCCGGGAAAGCCTTGCCTCTTTAGGCCTTAAGCCCTACTATGATGTGCGTATCGCCGCCAGGATCCCCCGCAGCCAGTTCCACCCCATGCCAAGGGTGGACGCGGCCCTTCTGGAACTCAAGCGCAAACCTCAGCCGGACCTCTCCCCCGGAGAACGTTCGAGCTACCAGGCCTTTCTCCGCCGGGCCTTCAACTGCGGCCTTACCGCCCTGCTGACAAAACGCCA
>CAZBDS010000130.1:0-5078 GCA_964490735.1 uncultured Acutalibacter sp.
TCCTCAGAAAGAGAACGCACCGTCTCCTCCGCTACGATATCATATTTCTGGGCTACCCCGGCCTTTTTCTATTTTGCACAGCCATGCCTTTTAAGCATTTCATATGAACAAAATAAGCATTAGACACATCACGCAAGCTGCTGTATACTAATAGCAAGAGAATAAATGAGAAAGGGGCGCCGTGACGTGTTCACAAACAAAGACCTGAAAAGCCTGATCGTCCCACTATTTTTAGAGCAGCTTCTCGTTATGCTGGTGGGCATTGCCGATACCTTCATTGTCAGCTACGCCGGGGAAGCCGCCGTATCCGGGGTATCGCTGGTGAACTCCTTCAGCACCATCTTCATTTATCTGTTCACGGCTCTGGCCTCCGGGGGCGCGGTGGTGATCAGCCAGTATATCGGGCGAGGGGTGAAGGAGGACGCGGGGGAAGCCGCCAGCCAGCTGCTCACGGCCTCGACGCTGTTCTCTCTGGCTATTTCCATCGTGATTCTGGTTTTTCACCGTCCCATGCTCAGCCTGCTCTTCGGAAAGGTGGAGCCCGCCGTTATGGACGCCTGTGTGGTGTACCTGCGGATTTCCGTGTTCTCCTACCCTGCTTTGGCAGTATATAACGCCGGCGCAGCCCTCTACCGAAGCCTGGGCAAAACCAGTGTGACCATGTACATCTCCATTGCCGCCAACGCCATCAATGTTGTGGGCAACCTCATCGGCGTATTTGTGCTGCACGCAGGCGTAGCAGGTGTGGCATGGCCCACGCTCATTGCCCGGGTGTTTTCGGCGGTGGTCATTACAGCGCTGTGCTTCGGCAAAAGGGCCGACGTCCGCTACACCTGGCGGCAGATCTGCAAATGGAACGGAGGGCTCATGAAACGTGTCCTGCGCATTGCCGTGCCCAATGGGGTGGAAAACGGCATCTTCCAGCTGGTAAAGGTCGCCCTTTCCAGCGTGGTGGCCCTGTTCGGCACCTACCAGATCGCCGCCAACGGCATTGCCCAGAGCATTTGGAGCCTGGCGGCTCTGGCCGGGGTGACCATGGGGTCGGTGTTTATCACTGTCATCGGCCAGTGCATGGGGGCAGACGACACGGCCCAGGCGGAGCATTACTTCCACAAGCTGCTGAAGATCACCCTGACCATCTCCCTGATCTGGAACGGGCTGGTCTTTGCCATTACGCCGGTGATGATAAATTTCTATCAAATCTCTGACGGGGCCAAGCACTTAGTGATTATTCTGGTGCTGATCCACAATGTGTTCAACACTGTGGCGTTCCCCATGTCCGGCCCCCTCAGCAATGGTTTGCGGGCGGCTGGGGATATCAGGTTTACCATGATCGTCTCCATTGCCTCCACCATTGGCGGGCGGCTGCTGTTCTCCATCTTATTCGCTGTGGTATTGAACTGGGGCGTGATCGGCATTGCGGCCGCCATGTGTCTGGACTGGGTCATCCGAGCGGTCATTTTTGCCCTGCGGCTGAAGTCTGGAAAATGGAAAGAATTCAAAGTGATTTGAAATGAGGGAAAATTTATGGAACTTCGCGTACTGCATTATTTTCTCGTAACAGCCCGGGAGGAAAACATTACCCGCGCCGCCCAAAAGCTCCATATTACACAGCCCACCCTCTCCCGGCAGCTGATGCAGCTGGAGGAAGAGCTGGGCACTACCCTGTTTCACCGAAGCAACCACCGCATTGCGCTCACCGAAGACGGTATGCTCCTGAAACGCCGGGCCCAGGAGATTTTGGAGCTGTCCAAAAAAACGCAGCAGGAGTTTCAAAGCCGCGAGGAGCTGGCCGGGGAAATCGCCATCGGCTGCGGCGAGACCTGCAATATGGCTTATTTGTCCGACCTGATGGCGTCCTTCCGGGAGCAGCACCCGCTGGTACAGTTCCGTATCCGCACGGCTACCGCCGACGATGTGAAGGAATACATTGAAAGCGGGCTTCTGGATATGGGATTACTGCTGGAACCTGTGGAGACACCCAATTATGACAGCATCCGTATGCCCCGCCAGGAAAACTGGGGGGCCTTGGTAAGGGCGGATTCCCCCTTGGCCGAGATGGGCAGCGCCAGCCCCAAGGCGCTTCTGGACTGGCCCCTGCTGCTGCCATGGCGGGAGTCCGTCCACAGCCAGCTGATGGGTTGGTTTGGGAAGGACTATAAGCAGATCCAGATAGCCGCCCGATTTGATTTTACCTATAACGCTGCCATCATGGTGAAGCACCGCATGGGGGTGGCTCTCTGTCACGACAAAAGCACCGCCTTCTTCCCCAGCCTACATATGATCCCCTTGGCGCCCAAGCTGGAAAACGGCGCTCTTCTGGTTTGGAAAAAGGAGCAGATACGCTCCCGGACGGTAGAGCAGTTTATTGCACACATCAAAAATGTTGTGTAAAATAAAAATAGTCAAAGACAAAACTGTATTGGGAGGAACACACCGTGAAGTATACAAAATTGGGCAATTCCAATTTGAACGTCTCCCGCATCTGCATGGGGTGTATGGGCTTTGGCAATGCCCAGACCGGCCAGCACAGCTGGACGGTGGACGAGGAACACTCCCGGGAGATCATCAAACGGGGCCTGGAGCTGGGTGTCAACTTCTTCGACACCGCCATCGGCTACCAGAACGGCACCAGCGAGCAGTATGTGGGCCGGGCCCTTAAGGACATGGCCCGCCGGGAGGACGTGGTGATCGCCACGAAATTTGTCCCCCGCAGTGCGGAGGAAATCGCAGCGGGCGTTAGCGGGCAGCAGCACATCGCAAAGCTGCTGGACACCAGTTTGCAGCACCTGGGCATGGATTATGTGGATTTGTACATCTACCACATGTGGGACTACAACACCCCCATTTACGACATTATGGAAGGGCTGAACAACGCCGTAAAAGCGGGCAAAGTCCGGGCTATCGGCATCTCCAACGCTTACGCTTACCAGCTCGCCAAGGCCAACGCCATTGCGGAGCAGAACGGCTTTGCGAAATTTGTCTCCATTCAGGGGCACTACAACCTGATTTTCCGGGAGGAAGAGCGGGAAATGGCGAAGCTCTGCGCTAAGGACAACATCGCCATGACCCCTTACAGCGCCTTGGCAGGCGGCAGGCTTTCCAAGCGGCCCGGTGAGACCTCCAAGAGGCTGGAAGAGGACAGCTACGCCAAGGGCAAGTACGACGCCACGGCGGAGCAGGACGGCAAGATCATCGCCCGGGTGGCGGAGCTGGCTGACAAGCACGGCGTGAGCATGACGGAAGTTTCCCTGGCGTGGCTGCTGACGAAGGTTACAGCCCCAGTGGTGGGCGCCACAAAGCCGCACCACATTGAGGGCGCGGCAAAAGCGGTTGACCTGGAACTGGCAGCAGAGGAACTTGCCTACTTGGAAGAACCCTATGTCCCCCACAAGCTGGTGGGGGTGATGGCACAAAATGTTCCGGCAGAGGCGCGCCATAAAGAAAAGGATCGGTAGCCAACTTGCCCTGTACCCTATGCCTTGAGCAGTGACAGGGGCCGGCGTAGCCTATGAGGAAGACAACGGCGTACACGATTGGTATATTTCTGGGACGAGTATATCCAGCATGTGCTGAAATGGCTGGACGTCTCGTCCCGCGAAAAAGAATAGGAGAAGAGTTCCATGAAAGTTTACCGATCTGAAAAAGGACAAGCGATGCCCGGCCCGGTACAGCCTGTTTTACCGGAAAATTTCGCACTCATAACCCACACGGAACTGCGCTGGCTGGGCGGAGGCGGCATTCTGCTGAATTGCCGTGGTACGACAATTATGATCGACCCGGTACTGGAGGGCTTTGATATGCCGCTGCTGTTCGAGCCGCCCATCACGGCCCCCCAGGTGCCGCGGTTGGACAGCGTGCTTATCACCCACATCGACAACGACCATTTCAGCGTGCCCACCTGCCAGCGCCTGGCAGGTGTGTGCAAAGCCTACCATGCCACCCAGTATGTAGCGGAAGTCATGGGGGAAAACGGACTGCCCGGCACCGGCCACGAGATCGGTGAGAAGTTTGCGGTGGGGCCGGTAAGCGTGACCCTCACCCCCGCCTGGCACAACTGGCAGAGCGAATCTCCCGACCACCAGTACCGGGAGTGGAAGCGGGAGGACTGCTGCGGCTACTGGCTGGACACGCCAGACGGTACGATCTGGCTCCCAGGCGATTCCAGGCTGCTGCCGGAGCATTTGGAACTGCCCGCACCGGACGTGATATTGTTTGATTTCTCCGACAACGACTGGCACATCGGTCTGGAGGGCGCGGTAAAGCTGGCAAACACCTATCCACACGCCCAGTTGCTGTGCATTCATTGGGGCACGGTGGACGCGCCGGACTTTACACCTTTCAATGCAAATCCCGAAGCGCTGCTGAATAGAGTGGAGAATCCCGCCCGTGTTCTTGTGGCAAACCCCGGACAGGCGTTGATTTTAGGAAAATCCAAGTGCCATTTAGAAAGTGCATCTGAATGAAAAATGGCAGGCATAGCAGCCGGTTCTGCGGTATAAGGGTGTAACCTCATAAAGATGAAGTCACTGACCAATGGCAAAGCGTTCAAAAGGACGGACAACCGCTGGGGCGGCACTATTATCAAGCCTGCGGTGGAAGCTTGCGTTCGTTGAAATAGGTTTCACTTTATGTTATAGTTACAGTACAGTCCTATTTTTGGGAGGAACATAACATGGAGTTCTGGATAGGAAATTATAG
Organism: uncultured Acutalibacter sp.; assembly: GCA_964490735.1. Taxonomy (GTDB): domain Bacteria; phylum Bacillota; class Clostridia; order Oscillospirales; family Acutalibacteraceae; genus Acutalibacter. The sequence goes on from CAZBDS010000130.1 coordinate 4,702, forward strand.
TAATGACGCATATTTCCGATATGAAGTGTATCCGGGGGTGGTGCAGGTTCCTGTCAACACGCTGGGAAAAACACGATATACCGATGAACAGATGACAGAGATATCCCGTCTTGATATTGCAGATAGGCAAAAACTGATTTCCAACCTGTGCGAGGCAATACAGCTTTTCCAGGTATCCAATTTCAGGGGCGTTCTTGACAATAGGGATTTCGTTATTGGCTCTATGCACTGGCAAACGCACAAATCTTCCAAAGACGCCGTGCTTTCCAATGAAGGCTGCTGCGCAACGGATACAAACTGGCTGTCTTTTTTCTTGAAGGGTAAATACGATTTTATCGGCAGTTTTTGTTTTGGCTGCCCAGATCAAAATGGGCACA
>CAZBDS010000131.1:0-5075 GCA_964490735.1 uncultured Acutalibacter sp.
GCGCTGAGATCCGTGTGCCCCTGATCATCAAAGACGGCGACAAGATCCGCATCGACACCCGTACCGGCGAGTATATGGAGCGCGCTAAATAAGACGCTCCGGGCGCAATTTTTTTACGAAAACGCAAAGATTTTTGGAGGATCATCATGACAAATTCTGAAAGAGCTTTCTATATCCGCGGCCTGATGGAGGGTCTGGAGCTGGACCCCAAGGCCAAGGAGACCAAGGTCCTCAATGCTAGGGTCGAGCTTCTGGACGATCTGTGCATGTCTGGGGAAGAGCTGGAGGACGGCTTTGGCGAGCTGTCTGAGCAGGTGGACGAGATCGATGAGGATCTGGGCGAGCTGGAAGAAGATTATTACGACCTGGACGAGGACAGCTGCGGCTGCGGCCACCATCACGGCGACGAGGACTTCGACGACATGGAGTTCGAGGTCACCTGCCCCAGCTGCGGTGATACCATTCAGCTGGGCGATGAGATGCTGGACGAGGGAAGCATCGTCTGCCCCGGCTGCGGCGAGACCCTGGAGTTCGACTTTGACGACGACGATGAGGACGGCTGCGGTTGTGACTGCGGCTGCCACAGCGGCGACAAAGAGTAATTTATTCCAAAATTGAAAGGCCCGCCGGGGGTTGCTCCCCAGCGGGCTTTCTCTTTGCTTTTATTCCCATTCCAGCGCCGTCACGATCTCGCCAATAAAGATGCGGTGCAGGTCTTTGGCCGGATAGTTCTTTTCCAGCACGTCCTTAACTAAAAAGCTGTCCAGCTCCATGTCCTGACGGTACAGCTTCCTGCAGATCAGCACAAGCTTCGCCTGTTGATAGTAGGGGGCCTCCCGGTCGAACAGAGGCGTAAGCCCGGTCTCCTTGTCCTTGTCATAGTCCCGGCCGGACTTGGTCCCGCAGAAGTTCAGGGCCTGCCGGTACTCTTCCTCGAAGAAGCACAGGGAATAGAAAGGGTTGTCTTCCACAAATTCCAAGGTGTACCGCTGGGGCCTGATGTAGACCGTAGAGACCGGCTTGTTCCACAGGATCCCCACGCCGCCCCAGCTGGCGGTCATGGTGTTGTGCTTTTTTTCGTCTCCCGCCGTAATTAGCATCCAGTCTGAGCCGATCAGTGTAAAGGGATTTTCCTTTATACTCTTTGCGTCGATTTCTCGAAATGCCATGTCGCTTCTTCCTTTCACGGTTTTTCGTAAGATTTTATGACTTCAGCATACACTTTATCCCCCGGTTTTGCAAGGGCTTTTTGGCAGGATAAAAAAGTTCCAAATAGAACCTTGACACAAATGGTTCTATATAGTACAATATTGCCAATGGAAGGCCCTTCGGGTGTTTCATTGGCTGCGCAGCCAAATTTTCTGCAGAAAGGACAGGATACTTCTGGAAATCAGAACCGGTTTTTTAATCTCCCAGATCAAGCAGGTGCAGGGCCGGGTATTTCAACGACTGCTGCAAAGCTGCGGCGTGGAGGAATTCAACGGACCCCAGGGCCGCATTCTCTATGTGCTCTGGCAGTCTGACGGCATGCCCATCGTAGAGCTCTCTCGAAAGACAGGACTGGCGAAGAACACCCTTACCGCCATGCTGGACCGCATGGAGGAAGGGGGGCTTCTCCGTCGGGAGCAGGACAGCGCTGACCGCCGCCGGAGTCTCATTTCCTTGACGGAACGGGCCCGGAGCCTGGAAGACCGGTACGATCAGGTCTCCCAGCAAATGAACGCACTGTTTTTTCAAGGTTTTAATCCCCAGGAGATCGCCGGACTGGAGGGCTGTCTGGACAGGATCCTCCGCAATCTGGAAGACGCGGAAAAGAATTTGAAAAAAGGAAAGGATCGTTAAAATATGGCAAAAGTAAAACGGGATATCTACAACGATTTCTGCCCCCAGGCCCTGTTCCTTTACGGGACCCGCCAGGCGGACGGAACTCCGCATTTCGGCCAGTTCTGCTGGTTCAGCTACATGCATACCGCCGAGGGCCTGGGAGTGATGGCCTGTATCGGCGAGGAAAAGCAGACCAAGGACCTGATCCTGCAAAACGGCGTATTTTCCGCCAATCTGGTCAATGAAAGCCTGTTGCCTCTGGGGGACTATTACGGCTGTGTTTCCGGCCGGGAGAACCCGGACAAAATGAAGCGCCTGCCCACTGTAGAATGGGGCCAGGTGCTGGACGTGCCCACCATTGCCGAAAGCCCCGTCAGCTTTGAGCTGGAGGTCAAAGAGGCTCTTTCCATGGGAGACGGTTCTCACGTGTTTCTCTGCCTGATTCGCAATGTGGCGATAGAGGAAAGCTTGCTGGATCAAAGTGTTCCCTTTGCGGAGCGCCTTCGCCAGGCTGCCCCGGTGATCCTCCCCGGCGAGGAAAACTATTGGACCCTGGACGGCCGCTGCCTGGGCAAATGGGGCGAGCCCATGAAGGCTTTGCAACCCTGATTGATCGGTTTTGCTTTTAGAAAGGCTTCCTTCGGGAGGCCTTTTCTTTTGTCCGCATTGCTTTTGCCTGCCAAGTCATGGTATAATAGCCGCAAAGCCTTTGGTTAACGCTGCCGAGGGTCCGCGAGTAAAAAAGGAGGCTCTATCATGCATCACTTTTTTGCCATGCTTTCGAGAATGAAATACATCAACCGCTGGGGGCTTATGCGCAATACCCGCAGCGAAAATATCTGCGAGCATAGCCTGGAAACGGCTCTGGTGGCCCACGCCCTGGCGACGATTGGCAACGAGCGCTTCGGCAAGCAGTACGACCCTGAACGGGCGGCCATGCTGGCTGTCCTTCACGACGCCTCCGAGATCATCACCGGCGACATGCCCACTCCGGTGAAATACCATTCCGAGGCGATCCGCAAGGCCTATGGAGAAGTGGAGGACCGGGCCGTGGAGCACCTGGTTTCCATGCTGCCCCAGGAGCTGCGCCCCGCCTACCGCCAGCTGATGACCATGGCGGGTCCCGCCGATCAGGAGTTAAAGCCGCTGGTGAAGGCCGCGGACAAGATCTCCGCCGTGATCAAGTGCGTAGAGGAGCGCCGTTCCGGAAATCACGATTTTTCCAAGGCGGAGCAGACCATCAAAAAATCCATTGAAGACATGGCCCTGCCCGAGGCCGACTACTTCATGAAGGAATTCCTGCCCTCTTACGGCCTGACTCTGGAGGAGCAGGACTATACCCGGGAAGCGGGCTTGAAATTTTCCGAGTCCTCCCAAATGGTGTTTTCCAAAGTGCTGAAATAGGGGGAACGGCCGTATGCTGGGAAATTTTGGCTTTTCCTATGTGGGATTGGTATTTCTGCTGATGCTGTTTATTCCCAATCTGCTGTGGACGAGGAAAAAGCCCCGGGGATATTCTGCCGCCGGGGAAAACCGGGTTCTGCTGCTGCTCGAGCGGGCCGGGGAGGCGCTGACCTGCTGCTACGCCCTGATTTTCTCCGACTTCAATCTGCGCGAGTGGACCGGCTGGTCCTGGTGGCTTGCGGCAGCTTTCGGGCTGATGGTCCTGTATGAGCTGTGGTGGGTCCGCTATTTCCGCAGCCCCCGGGAGCTGTCGGATTTTTACAGCAGCTTTTTCTTTGTGCCCCTCGCAGGGGCGACGCTGCCGGTGCTGGCCTTTTTCCTGCTGGGTGTTTACGGCAGGGTGGGGCTTATGATGCTTGCGGCGCTTATTTTGGGCGTGGGGCATATCGGCAACCATTGGCAGCACCGGAAAGAATTAAGCGCACAGCCGCATGAATGAACGGAAGGATACGCATGGTAAAAATAGGGAATATCGAACTTGTGGGCAAAGCCCTGCTGGCTCCCATGGCCGGGGTGACCGACGCTGCTTACCGGCAGATCTGCCGGGACATGGGAGCCGCCTGCACCTATACGGAGATGATCAGCTCCAAGGCGGTGGAATACGGCGACAAGCGCACCCTGTTTCTGGCCGATTTGAGCCGGGACAAACGGCCTGTATTTCTGCAGCTGTTCGGGGACAGCCCGGAGACCCTGGCCCTGGCGGCGGAGCGCATGGCCCGCTTGGGGCCGGACGGCATCGATTTAAACATGGGGTGCCCGGTGTCGAAAATCGCCGGTAACGGTGCCGGAAGCGCCCTGATGAAGGACCCGAAAAAGTGCGGTGAGATCGTAAAAGCCGTCAGGTGTAAAGTAGATCTACCTGTCACTGTAAAGCTGCGGGCAGGGTGGGATCAGGGGCACAAAAACGCGGTGGAAACGGCCAAGTACTGCGAAGAAGCGGGGGCCGCTGCCATCTGCGTCCACGGCCGCACCCGAGAGCAGATGTACCACGGACAGGCGGACTGGGAGATCATTCGGCAGGTAAAGGAGGCCGTGTCCGTACCGGTCATCGGCAACGGGGACGTGACGGGGGCCCAGTCTGCTTGCCTGCTGCTGGAGCAGACCGGCTGCGACCTTGTCATGGTGGGCCGGGGTGCTTTGGGGAATCCCTGGGCGTTTCAGGAGATCAACGCCTATCTCACCGAGTCCTGCCGGATTTTGCCGCCGCCGGGAATCGCCCAGCGGATCGTGGTGATCCGCAGGCACATCGGCCTGATGTGCGAGTACAAGGGAGAAGATCGCGCCATGCGGGAGGCCCGAAAGCATGTGGGCTGGTACATTCACGGCCTGCGGGGCGCCGCGGATTTCCGGCGCCGGGCCGGAGAGCTTTCCACCCTTCACGATTTGGACATGCTGCTGAAGGATCTGTACCTGCAGAATCAGGAGGATCCGGAAATTTGAAAAACAGGTGATATGCCTTGAAGATACAAATTCTTTCGAGGATTGCGGAGATAAACCGGAACACCTATGGACCATTGCTGTGAGGTTTGTTGTATGAGAAAAGAAATATCGTTCCCCGAACATGAATATGAGTCGATTCAAAATTATTTAAATAAACTGGGGTATTGCTATACTACAAGGGTATATAAAGAACTCGGGAAATATAAAGTTGGGGAACTGTATACGGCCCCATGGGGCGATGTGTTGAAAATAGACGAAATAAAAACATACTGGAAAGTATCGGACCGCCCTTTCTATGACGAGATGAGTGACGACGAAAGGACAGAAATCCGGAAATATTCCGAAGA
>CAZBDS010000132.1:0-5026 GCA_964490735.1 uncultured Acutalibacter sp.
TTTCCAGATTCAGGGCGATGGCCCGCACGATCTCCCGGTCGTCGTCCACCACCAGAATATTTTTGCTTTCGTTTCGTTCCATAACGGCAAAGCCTCCTCTATGGCTGTTATTGTATCCCCGGTTCCTTAAAAAGCAGGGAACGATTTTCTTACGGAAATCATACAGCATTTTCGCTTTCCGCGCAAGGAGCTTTACTATTTTAAGGGAAAGGCGCATAAACATGGAACAGTCATTGGCGAAGGGGGGAGAAACATGAAGAAATTCTGGAAAATGATGAAGCGCAGGCGGGCGGTGCTGTACTCCACGCTGGCCATTGTGGCCCTTAGCGGGATTTTGACCGGCGTGGCGGCCAAAAACGGCGGCGCGGTGTTCACTTCCACAGAGATCACCAACTGGGGGCTCAGCTTTCAGCAGGAGGGAGCCCCGCCGGTGGGAAACGTGTCTGCGGAGCGCCTGGCGGAGTTCGACGCGCTTTACTGCGTGCCCACACAGGAGAAGGTCCTGTATCTGACCTTCGACGCCGGTTTTGAAAACGGCAACACCGGAAAAATTTTGGACGCGCTGAAAAAACACGGCGTCAAGGCCACCTTTTTCCTGGTGGGGAATTATTTCGAGACCCAGCCCGAGCTTGTGGGGCGCATGGTCAGCGAGGGCCACACCGTGGGGAACCACACCTACAGCCACCCGGACATGTCGAAGATCGCCGACAAGGCGGGCTTTCAGAACGAGCTGGAAAAGAACGCGGCGCTGTATAAGGAGGTCACCGGCGAGGAAATGCCCAGGCTCTACCGGCCGCCCCAGGGCAAGTTCTGCGAGAGCAACCTGAAAATGGCCCAAGAGCTGGGCTACAAAACGGTGTTTTGGAGCCTTGCCTATGTGGACTGGTACGAGAACCAGCAGCCTACAAAGGAGGAGGCCTTCGGAAAGCTGCTGCCCCGGATCCACCCCGGCGCGGTGGTGCTGCTGCACAGCACGTCGAAAACCAACGCCGACATTCTGGACGACCTGCTGACTGAATGGGAGAGAATGGGCTATACTTTCGGGAATTTGGAAGAGTACTTGCAAGAAAAAGGGGAATAGGGTATAATAACCCGTATAACTTTCCCGCCTTTGGCTGGACGGGGAGACTGTACAGAAGAGGACGTAAAAATGGAACATATTGTAGAAGCACTGGTAGGTTTTTTCAGCAATACCATTCCCGGGGAGCTGACGGTATTTCTGCTGTCGCTTATGCCCATCATCGAGCTGCGGGGCGGCATTTTGGCCGCCAAGCTGCTGGGCCTTCAAATGCTGCCCGCCTTTTTCATCTGCCTGGTGGGCACGCTGCTGCCCACGCCTTTTATCCTGCTGTTTATCAACAAGATCTTCGACTGGATGCGCAACACCCGGTTCGTAAAGCTGGTGGACCGCCTGGAGGCCAAGGGCCGCAGCAAGTTTGACAAGATCAACCGCTATAAGACTTTGGGCCTGATGATCTTTGTGGCCATTCCCCTGCCGGGCACCGGGGCCTGGACGGGGTCTTTAGCGGCGGCGCTGATGAAAATGGACTTCAAGTCCGCCATGCTTTCTGTGGCTGTGGGCACGCTGGTGGCGGACGTGATCATGTGCGTCCTGTCCTACGGCGTGCTGGGGCTGGTGATATAAGATGTCGTGCTGGAAAGTGATCGTGGTGGGCGGCGGCGCCTCGGGGCTGATGGCCGCCAACGTGGTGCAGGACTACGTGAAAAAGGTGGGCATGGCCCCTTTTGTCATCGAGGGGAACAACAAGATGGCAAAAAAGCTGCTGGCTACGGGCAACGGCCGGTGCAACCTGAGCAACCGGCAGATCTCGTCCCGGCACTACCATGGGGACAAGCTGGCGGCAGAGGTCTTAAAGCAGCTTTCCCCGGAAGAGGTGCGGGAACAGATCTCGAAAAAGGGGATCCTCACCTGGGAGGACCGGGAGGGCCGGATCTACCCCTACGGCAACCAAGCTGCGGCGGTAGCCGAAACGCTGATCCAGGGCTCCGGCTCTTGGGATTACGGTTCCCCCGTGGTTTCCGTCAAAAAGGAATCGGACAGCGAATACGGTGAAAAGCTGTTTCACGTAGCTACCGCCAACGGGAAGACCCACAAGGCCGAAGCGGTGATTCTGGCCTGCGGCGGCAGGTCCTATCCCTCTCTTTCCCTGGGGGCCTCCGGCTATGAGCTGGCAAAGTCCCTGGGCCATACGGTGACAGAGCTCACCCCCTCGCTGGTCCCGTTAAAAACCGATAAGCCGATCCGGCAGCTGAAGGGTATGCGGGCCAGGGCGGGGCTGCGCCTGTACAAAAATGGGAAACCCGTCTACGAGGAAAACGGCGAGGTCATTTTTGGGGAGAAGCACCTGTCAGGCATCTGTGTGTTCAACGCCTCCGCTTATCTGCGGGAACTGGGCCCCGAAGGGGTGGAGCTGGGCCTGGACCTGTTCCGGGACCTGAGCCGGGAAGAAGTTTTGGACTACTTGAAAGACGTCCGGGAAAACCGGCCCCTTTGGAGCAAGGGCGACCTTTTTGCCGGTTCCCTGAATTTGAAGGTGGGCCGTGCCCTCACAAAGGAATTGGGCTTCGATTCTACCTTTCGCGTCCGCAGCCTGTCCGACCGGGACCTGGAGCGGGCGGCAGATCTTGCCAAAGACTGGCGCTTTCCCGTTACCGGCGTGGGGTCCTGGGAAGAAGCCCAGGTGACTGCCGGGGGCGTGCCTTTGTCGGAAATCGACCTGGAAACCATGGAATCCAAGCGCTGCCCCGGGCTTTTTCTCACCGGCGAGCTGCTGGACGTGGACGGGGAATGCGGCGGCTATAACCTGCACTGGGCCTGGCTGACCGGCATTCTGGCAGGCCGGGCGGCCGCCAGGATAAGACTGTATTCAGATTGAGGAGGGAGACGTGTGCTGAAGATCTCGGGGCTGCGGCTCCCTTTAAATTTTCAAAAGGAAGACCTGCGGCAGGCGGCGGCCAAAAAGCTCCGGGTGCCGGAAAGTTCCTTAAGCGCCGTCAAGCTTGTGAAAAAATCGGTGGACGCCCGCCGGAAGGAGGACGTCCACTTTGTCTGCGCCGTGGAGGCAGCTTTAGACGGCAGTGAAAGCAGATTGCTTGCCCGTCTGCGGGACAATTCGGTGCAGAAGGCGGAACCCTACCGGTATCAATTGCCCCACGGACCCCGGCAGCCTCTGCGTCCGGCGGTGATCGGCTTTGGCCCCGCCGGCATGTTCGCGGCGCTGATCCTGGCCCAGTGCGGCCAGCGGCCCATCGTGCTGGAGCGGGGGCTGCCCGTGGAGGAGCGCCGACGCTCGGTGGAGGCTTTCTGGCAGGGGCGGACGCTGGACCCCGAATCCAACGTGCAGTTCGGGGAAGGGGGAGCGGGCACCTTTTCTGACGGCAAGCTCACCACCGGCACGGGAGATCCCCGGATCCGAAAGGTGTTAGAGGAACTGGTAAAAGCCGGAGCCCCGGAGGAGATCCTCTATGAAGCCAAGCCCCACATCGGCACGGACCGCCTGCCCGCCGCGGTCAAGGCCATTCGGGAGCAGATCACGGCCCTGGGTGGGGAGGTGCGCTTTTCCGCCAGGGCGACGGGCTTCCGGGTAAAGGAAGGAAAGCTCCTGGGTCTGGAAACTGCCGGACCGGCGGGAGAAGCCGGCTTTTTAGAGTGCGATAAGGCTGTCCTTGCCATCGGCCACAGCGCCCGGGACACCTTTTTGGAATTATGTAAACTTAATGTTCCCATGACGGCCAAGGCGTTCTCCGTGGGCGCCCGCATCGAGCACCCGGCGGCGCTGATCGACAGGGCCCAGTACGGGGCTTTCGCCGGTCACCCGGCCTTGGGCGCGGCGGATTACAAGCTCTCGTGCCATCTGGAAAACGGCCGGGGAGTGTACACCTTCTGCATGTGCCCTGGCGGGTACGTCACCGGGGCGGCCTCCGAGCCCGGCGGCGTGGTGACCAACGGCATGAGCCCCTGGGCCCGGGACGGGAAAAACAGCAACGCCGCCCTGCTGGTGGGAGTAACGCCTCAGGACTACGGCGGCGATTCCCCCCTGTCGGGAGTGGAGTTCCAGCGGCGGATCGAACAGGCGGCCTACCGGCTGGCGGGCGGGGATTACAGCGCCCCTGCCCAGCGGGTGGCAGATTTTCTTGACCGCAAGCCCTCCGCGGCTTTCGGCGGGGTGGAACCCACCTATCTGCCCGGGGTGATCCCTACCGCCCTGGACGGCTGCCTGCCGGATTTTGTAACGGAATCCATGCGGGCGGCTCTGCCCCTCCTGGGCCGGCAGCTTAAAGGCTTTGACGACGGGGACGCGGTGCTGACGGCGCCGGAGACCCGCAGCTCTTCCCCGGTGCGGATCCTGCGGGACGAGGGAATGGAATCCCCGGCCGTAAAGGGGCTGTACCCCTGCGGCGAAGGCGCGGGATACGCCGGGGGCATCGTATCGGCGGCGGTAGACGGGATCAAGGCAGCGGAACAGATTGTCGGAAACGGGGAAGAGGCATGAGCGGGCAGGAGCTTTCGGCCATGTACCGGCCCAAATGTGAAGGAATTGTTAAAAGTCAAATTTTTCTAAAAAGTCCCTTGACTTTTACTGACCATGTAGCTAGAATAGGGTTAGCACTCGAGAAAACAGAGTGCTAACCCTTGTCTTCTAAACGCTCGGCTCCGGGGAGAGTAAATTGATTTCCCGGGGAGAAAGGACGGCCCTATAAAACAAATCCACAGGGCCAAAGGTGTATGCTATGACTATCAAACCCCTTCTTGACCGCGTTTTGATCCAGGCTGAAGAAGCCGAAGAGACCACAAAGAGCGGGATCGTGCTGGCCGCTAAAAGCCAGGAGAAGCCCCAGATCGCCAGAGTGGTGGCCGTGGGCCCCGGCGGCGAGGTGGACGGCAAGGAGATCAAAATGTATTTGAAGCCCGGCGACCGGGTGATCTCCGCCAAGTATACCGGCACCGAAGTGAAGATCGACGGCGAGGAATACACCATCGTCAAGCAGAGCGACATTCTGGCTG
>CAZBDS010000133.1:0-5016 GCA_964490735.1 uncultured Acutalibacter sp.
AAGTCCTCCGGTTACCGCATTGGGCCCTTTGAGATTGAAAGCGTCATTATGGAGCTGCCCTATGTGCTGGAATGCGCCGTTACCAGCGCGCCGGACCCTGTCCGGGGCCAGGTGGTAAAGGCCTTTGTGGTGCTGACAAAGGGCACCGAGGGCACCGAGGAGCTGAAGAAGGAGATCCAGGGTTATGTGAAAAAGCACACCGCGCCCTACAAATATCCCCGCATTGTGGAATTCCGCCCCGACCTGCCCAAGACTATCAGCGGCAAGATCCGCCGTGTAGAGCTGAAGGAGAGTTAAGCTTTCCGGCATAAAAACCGCAAAATTGATACTTGACTTGCAACGCCGTTCGCTGTATCTTTAGGAAAAGAAGGAGCGATCGGCGTTGTTTTATGATGAGTTTCACGCCGCGGCCAATGCGGCCCGCGGAAAAGCGGATCTACTGAAAAAGAACCCCCTGGGCTATTTCCTCGCCTCCATGCTGGCGGGGGCCTTTGTGGGTTTTGGCGTGCTGCTTTCCTTTACGGCCGGCGGCCTGCTGTCTGGCGCGTCCTATACCAAGATTGTTATGGGAGCCACGTTTGGCGTGGCCCTCAGCCTGGTGGTGATGGCCGGGGCGGAGCTGTTTACCGGCAACAACCTGGTGATGACCGCCGGGTGCCTTTCCCGCACCGTAAAGCCCGGAGAGGCCTTAAAGCTGTGGCTGGTGTGCTGGGCAGGCAACGCCCTGGGCTCGGCGGTACTGGCGTTGCTGTTCTGGGGCGCGGGCCTCAGTGAAGGCCCTGTGGGGGAGTTTATAGCGGTAAGTTCTGCCGCGAAGATGTCCGCCGGGCCGGCGGCCCTGTTTTTCCGGGGAGTGCTGTGCAATATTCTGGTCTGCCTGGCGGTGTGGTGCGGCTTCCGTTGCAAGAGCGAGGCCGCCAAGCTGATCATGATCTGGTGGTGCCTGTTTGCCTTTGTCACCAGCGGCTTTGAGCACAGCGTGGCAAACATGACGCTGCTGACCGTTTCGCTGCTGTCCCCCTGCGGCGCGGCGGTAAGCTTTGGGGGCTGGGCCTACAATCTGGCCCTGGTGACCTTGGGCAACTTGGCGGGGGGCGTGCTGTTTGTGGCGGTCCCCTACTATGTCATTTCCAAAAAGAGAGAAACCAACTAAGGAGGAGTACTTATGGAACGGCCGGTAAAAATCGCCATGATCGGCGTGGGCGCCATCAGCGGCATCTACCTGCAGAACATCACCAACGTGTTCCGGGAGCTGGAGCTTGTGGGTGTGTGCGACCTGATCCCCGAACGGGCCCAGAAGGGCGTGGAGTACGTAAAGGGGGAGATCGAAAAGGGCGCCAAGGTGCGGGAGCCCAAGATCTACAAGGACATGTACGAGGCCTTCGACGACCCGGAGGTGGAGATCGTTTTGAACCTGACCCGCCCCTACGAACACTATGAGGTGACAAAACAGGCCCTGCTCCACGGAAAGCACGTGTATTCCGAAAAACCCCTGGCGGTGGATATGGAAGAAGCTTCTGAGCTTATCGCTCTGGCGGAGGAAAAGAAGCTGAAAATGGGCGGCGCTCCCGACACCTTTATGGGCGCCGGCATTCAGACCGCCAGAAAGCTCATTGACAGCGGCATGATCGGCGACGTGGTGGGCGCCACCTGCGCCATGGTCTGCCACGGCCACGAGACCTGGCACCCCGATCCGGAGTTTTACTACAAGCGGGGCGGCGGCCCCATGATGGACATGGGCCCCTATTACGTAACGGCCCTGGTTCAGCTGCTGGGAGAGGCCCAGGGCGTGATGGGCATGACGAAAAAGACCTTTACCGACCGCATCATCACCTCCGAGCCCCACCGGGGAGAACATATCCAGGTAGACGTGGACACCCATCTGACCGGCAGCATTCGGTTTACCAGTGGGGCCATTGCCCAAATCTGCACCACCTTTGACGTGTACTATCCCGGCAGCGCCCAGGCCCGGTTTGAGGTTTACGGCACCAAGGGCACCCTGTTTGTGCCGGACCCCAACACCTTCGGCGGCCCGGTGATGCTCCTGCGGCCGGAGGATCAGGCCAAGGGGCCTCAGGTGGATCCGGCCCTGTCCAAGCGGGGCCTGCCGGATATCTATCAGGGCTACAAGGAAATCCCCCTGATGTTCGACTACTGCGAAAATTCCCGGGCGCTGGGGCTGGCGGACATGGCAAAGGCCCTGCGCACCGGCCGGGAGATCCGGGCGAACTACACCCAGCAGCGCCATGTACTGGAGATCCTGACCAGCTTCAGCAGATCCTGCGAGACCGGCAGCTATGTGGAGATCCAGTCCAAATACGCCCGCACGGCTCCCATGGAGAACAACCCCATGCACGGGGTGCTGGACGACTGAGAAAGCGCGGCTTTAAACGGGCCGTCCCCCCAAAATTCAAAAATAAATTTTGAAAGGAAGACATGAGTATGAAAGCAGCGTATACGGGCTGGACCTGGATCCACGGAGACGAGGAGACCGCCAAGCGTCAGCTGGAGCAGAGCTTTAAGGACTGCAAATTCCTGGGCTACGACACGGTGGAGAACTTCGCCTTTATCGCCGACTACTATCCTGACCCCCAGGAGCTGGTGCAGCTGACCAAGGACTGCGGCGTAGAGCTGGTGAACCTGTACGGCCATTTTGATTTTGACGTGGAAGCCTCTTTGGAGAGAAGCAAGAAGCAGGTGGACTTCCTGGCGGCCATTGGCGGCAAGTGGTACAACTGCCAGAACGGCGGCTTTGGAGACGACGGTCCCAGCGAGCGTCCCACCAACCCCGAAATGCTGGATAAAACCTGCGAGATTGCCAACCGTCTGGGCCAGTATGCCAAGGAAAAGGGCATTACCGTCTGCTTCCACCCCCACTACGGCACCTGCGTGTTTTCTCAAAGTGATATCGACTATTTCGCCGCCCACACCAATCCCGAGTATGTGTCCTTCTGTTTGGACACGGCTCACACCACCCTGGCGGGCATCGACCCGGCGGCGCTGATCCGGCAGTACGGCGGCAGGATTGCCTACATGCACCTGAAAGACGTGGACACCTATGTCCTGTCCAAGGCGGAGGGCCCTGCCAAGATGGGGACCTTCCGGGCGCTGGGCCACGGCACTGTGAATTTCCCGGCGGTGAAGGCCGCCCTGGAGGAAGTGGGATTTGACGGCGTGCTGTGCGTGGAGCTGGACCGTCCCGAGGTCTGCAATTTCCACTCCGCCGAAGTCTCACGAATCTATCTGCGGGACGTGCTGGGGATCTAAATAAGCAGTAATCCATAAAGAGAGGCTTATAGCAAACGCGCTTAAAAATTGGTACATGCCGGTTTTTAAGCAAGGTTCAAAAAGGGGGAATCCCCCTTTTGAACTGCGCAGCTATAGTTTGCCTCTCTTTATCTTTGTTTTTAAAGCATTGACATTTTCCTCTGAATGAAATATGATTAAACTGGACGCAAGTAGTTGTTGCGGTTTTCATGTTATTTACTGCGGGAGGATACCAATGAAAAAAGGCTTTACACTTTCAAAAAAGGAAAAAGAAATGATGGACCTTTTCTGGGACGCAGAAGCGCCTTTGTCTCGGCTTGGGATTCTGGAGCAGGCGGAACAGCGGAAATGCTCCTGGAAACCCAACTCTGTTCACATTCTGCTGAATTCCCTGCTGGAGAAAGGCGCAGTGGAAGTGGCGGGTATGTACCTGAATTCCAGAAAGCTGGGCAGGACCTTTAAGGCCGCCATTACCCGGGAGGAGTACGCCGTAATGCAGGTGGAGCTGGCCGCGGGCCGCGCCAAAGCCGAGGGAGCCGCCAGCCCGGACAAGATGATGGCAGCTCTGCTGGAGGGTGACGTCAGCGACGATACCCTTAATGAGATGATCCAGATGATCGAGGCCAAAAAGCGGCAGGCCGACGCCAAAAAGAAGAAGAAATAAGTGTTGATGAAAAAATGCCTGCGCAGACGCGCAGGCATTTCTTTATTTCGGTGAAGGCCGTGCTGCAGCAGCGACGGAGGTGAAAAAGCAGAATGATACAAAAGCGGATATCCTGCAAAAAAGCAAGCTAAAAATATTGGCTGCAAGATGGTATTGTTATGCAAAGAACAACTTGGAGGATAAGCAGTCAACTGATGTTCTCTTTTGATATTCAGATAAAGCTTTTTCCCAACCTTTCGCAAACTCCTCAGAGGTATTTTTGAGTGCATACTGACAATAAGCGATTTCTCTCTCTAACACATCGAATCCGTTTGGAATGCAGTAAATAGTTTTTTGTTCTGCCAGTAAATCTGAGCCAAACGTGTTTATCTGGGGCGACTTAAAGTAAAACATGTTTTTGGCCATGTACGCTTTATAGTCAGAATCCGGCACATTGCATTCAATGCTATTATCATCATAGGAAAGTCTGCTTCTGATTTCCATTGGCGAAAGAATGGTTTGGTCCGAATCCACAAAATACCTGTTATTTGATGCGTCCAGCATAATCCATTTTCCCATATCGGATATATACACGATTGATACAACATGCGTTTCAAAATCATTTGGGGAAAAGGGCAAGCAGTGCAAAATCCGTGATTTAATTCCAAGCGCAAGACAGCATTCTGTAAATACTATAGCTTGAAGTCGGCAGTAGACGCCGAATTCTCTGCCTTTTTGAAATGCGTAGTCGAGAATATCAACCGATGTTTTGGGTATAAATTCGACATCTTTGGTTCCGCCGTTATGAAGGACATTTTCGGAACACCACTGCATCAAATTCAGCGCTTTATCAAGCTCCGAGCCGTTACCAGCAACTTTATCAATTTTGTACTTCGTTCGCAGCTTTTCATATCCCGATGCGTTATAATCATACGAAAAGCCATATTCATTTGTCTGGCAGTTAAAGTCATGAAAAACTCTCAGCGCGCCGATATATGCGTAGTATTCAGGGTTCATATTTGTCTGCCTCCATCAAAGTGAACGACCCTACCCAATCTGAACAAACTGTTGTCAGTTGTTCGGATTAGGTAGGGTCGTTCACCATG
>CAZBDS010000134.1:0-4964 GCA_964490735.1 uncultured Acutalibacter sp.
CCAA
Organism: uncultured Acutalibacter sp.; assembly: GCA_964490735.1. GTDB lineage: Bacteria > Bacillota > Clostridia > Oscillospirales > Acutalibacteraceae > Acutalibacter. Next base: position 5 of record CAZBDS010000134.1, read on the forward strand.
CAAGCCCCGCACCACCGGCGAGGGGTACAAGGGCATGCTGCACCAGCCCTCTCCCGACCAGGCCCCGGACATGCTGGCAGGGATCATCGCCATTCGCAAAATGCACAGTCGGGTCATGGAAGAAACGGGCCTCTCTGCCGCCGACGAAATGCTGTATCCCGAAAACCGCAGCTATCTGGATGACGTGCTGGGCTACGAAGCCATCGGCGCCCGCTCGGTGGAGAATCAGCAGCACCGTCTGGTGGCCAGCGGCATGGATATTCCCGTGGGAATGAAAAACCCCACCAGCGGCGATCTGGCCGTAATGCTCAACTCGATTCAAGCCGCTCAGGCCAGCCATTCCTTTATCTATCGGGGCTGGGACGTGACCACCTCCGGCAACCCCCTGGCCCACGCCATTCTCCGGGGCGGCGTGGACAAATACGGCACCTGCGTACCCAACTATCACTACGAGGAATTGATCCGCCTGCAGGAGCTGTACGAAAAAAGGGACTTGAAAAATCCCGCCGTGATCATCGACGCCAACCATTCCAATTCCAACAAAAAGTACAAGGAGCAGATCCGCATTGTCAGCGAGGTGCTTCACAGCCGCAACTACAACCCTTCACTGAAGGGCCTCATCAAGGGCGTGATGATCGAAAGCTATCTGGTAGAGGGCAGTCAGCCCATCGACTGCGACCGGGTGTATGGCAAGTCTATCACCGATCCCTGTCTAGGCTGGGAGGACACCGAACGCCTGCTGTATTCCATTGCGGAAAAGGTGTAAAAAAGCGGAGGGATCCTTCATGTGGTTTTTTCCTGACGACAAAACGCCGCCCGTCCTGCAGCCCCGCCCTCTCATTGCCGGAAAATATTCGGACACGGCAGCCTCCGTACTGCCTCCGAAGGCAGTGATATTCTGTCTGGGCAGAGGCCTGCCGGTATTGGAGGAAAACTTCCCCACAGAGCAGCTGCTGCAAGAGCTTCCCGCTTTTATCAATGACACCCGGGACCTAAGTATTCCGGGCCATGCGGAGATTTGTTTTCTCCACGGCGGTTACGGCAGCCCCCAAGCGGCCTGTACCATAGAGACCCTTGGGGCCCTGGGGGTGCGGGAGGTGTTTCTTGTAGGCCTGTGCGGCGGTTTTGGCCCGGATACCCATGTGGGAGAGATCCTGCTGCCGGAAAAGATTTGGAGCGAGGAAGGTGTTTCCCTTCACTATTTTGAAAGCCCCGGCTTCGCCTGCGTGAACAGTCCCCGACCCAAAGCGGAGCTGGCCGAGCACTTGAAAGAAGCGGGACTTTCCGCCCGGCCGGGAAACACCGTTACTACCGACGCGCTCTTCCGCCAAACATATTATAAAGAAGACCTGTGGCGGAAAAAGGGCTGCGAAGCCGTGGACATGGAGGCCTCTGCTGTCGTGAACCTGTGCAACTATTGGGGGCTGAAAAGCACGGTTGCCCTGATGGTTTCTGACCGCCACCCCCTGCGCGAAGGCGACTCTCCCTGGAACTGGGGAAACAGGAATTTCAAGGAATTGCGGGACAGGTTTATCGCCGCCTGCATCTCCTACGCTCTGCAATGAAAAAACGAAAACGCACAGCTTTTCCTTCTGGACAAAGCTGTGCGTTTTTATAGTTTACGCACTTAAAAATCGGTAGACACTGATTTTTAAGCAAGCCAGAGCGGGTGCACCCGTCTGGCAGGTTCAAAAGCGGTAAAACCGCTTTTGAACTGCGTTAACTATATTTCTCCAAAATATTCGACGGACCGCTCCAAGGCTTCCGCCGTTTTTGTTTCCAGCACACATCTGGCCTTTTGGGCTTTGGCCAGGGAAAGCCTTTCCTTTAGATCAATCTCCCCGTCGCCAAGGGCAAGATGATTGCGGCCCGGCATCTTTTCGGTTCCGGCCGTGCCGTCGTGAATGTGGAAATGGCGCAGCCTGCCGGCATGCTCCCGCAGGAATCCTTCGTCAATCTCCCCGCTTGCCTTGGAGTGCCCAATGTCCCAGGTCAGCGCGAATTTGGGGCTTTCCAGCAGGCATTCCACCGCCGCTTTTTCATACCCCCGAAATCCGTCCGTATTTTCCACGGAAACCGCCAGATCCTCCCCGCCGATCCACTCCTCGCACAGGGCGCGGAACCGGACAAAGGCCTCCATATAGGCTTCAAAATTCCGGTCATACATGCAGACCTTTTTATCCGGAAGGGTGATGTGAATTCCGTGGTTCATGTGCAGATTCAGAATCATGGGCTGCTCTTTCGCCCCAGCGCTTTTCCGCAGAGGGAGCAGCTTTTTTGCCGCCTCCACGGTTCTTCGCACCGTTTCCAGATAGGCGCTGGCCGCCAAAGGATTAAAATCCGCAATGTCCAGCCTCTCGTCCAGATGAACGGTATAGTAGATCCCCGCTTCTTCCGCCGCCCTGTAAAACCGGTCGGTCCGCTCTAAGGCGTCCAGCTGATATTCCGGGAAATTCATGTTGAGCTCGATAAACTGCAGGCCCAGCCTTTGGCACAGGCGGACGTTTTCCTCCAGCGTCTTATTTTCAATCAGCGTGGGCATTCCGAATTCCATCAGTCTCTTCCTCTTTTCATGCCCCGCGAGCCAGCAGGGTCACGCATTCAATATGCTGGGTGTGGGGGAACATGTCCACCGGCTGCAGGGCCTTTACCCGGTAGTGGTTCGCCCGCAAAAAGCTCAGATCCCGCGCCAGGGTCTCGGGATTGCAGGAAATGTACACCACCCGTTTGGGAGCCAGGGCGCACAGTGCCGTCAGGAATTCCCGGCTGGCGCCTGCCCGGGGCGGATCCATAAAGACCACGTCGAAACTCTCCCGCTCCAGGGCCGCCTCCTCCATAAACTGTCCGGCGTCGGCACAGGTAAAAAAGCAGTTTTTCACCCCGTTTTCCTTGGCATTGAAAATGGCGTCCCGCACGGCGTCGGGGTTTACCTCTACCCCCAGCACGCTGCCCGCGCCCCGCTTCGCCGCCACCAATCCAATGGTGCCGCTCCCGCACTAGGCGTCCAGGACCCTCTCTTTTCCCGTCAGTCCGGCAAACTCCATAGCCTTGCCATAAAGGATCTCTGTCTGGGCCGGATTGATCTGATAAAAGGATTTGGCGGAGATCCGAAACCCGCAGCCGCACAGGAGATCAGTGATCGTGCCCGGCCCGTACAGCACCTTTTCATTTTTTCCCAGTACCATGGAGGTCCTGCCGGCGTTCACGTTCTGCACGATGGTGGTGATTTCCGGGTGAAGCTTCAACAGCGCCTCGGTAAAGTGGCGCTTTGCCGTGAAAACCGGGGTGCCCGTCACCAGCACTACCATCAGCTCGTCCGTTTGGAAGCCCCGCTTTACCAACACGTGGCGCAAAAAGCCCCGTCCCGTGTCCTCCTCATAGGGACGCAGCTTAAATTCCTTCAGCAGCTTTCGCACTGTCACGATGATTTCGTCCGCCTTTTCGTCTTCTGTCAGGCAGGAATCCACCGCCACCACCCGGTGGGTGCCGGATTGGTACACGCCGGAAATGATCTTTCCGCCCCGACGGTCCCAGGCAAAGGCGGCCTGTACTTTGTTGCGGTAATGATAAGGGTGCTCCATGCCCAGGATCGGCTGGACCTTTCCAAAAGAGCCCAGCAGCTTTTGGCAGCGGTCCTGCTTCCAGATGAGCTGCCGTTCATAGCTCATATTCTGCAGCTGGCAGCCCCCGCATTTGCGGTACACGGGACATTGCATCTGTTCCATAAAATCCTCCTCGGCCCAACAGCAAAAACCCCTCCTGATGGGGAGGGGTCCGATTTCTTAAAACTTCCGGAAACGCTGGTACCGCTTTTGGAGAAGCTCTTCCTTGGTCAGGCCGGAAAGCTCTTCCAAAGCGGCGGACAGGTCTTCTTTGATCTGCCGGTACACAGAGGCAAAGTCCTTTGCCTCCGGAATCACCTTTTCCACCACGCCCAGCTCTTCCATGTCCTGGGCCGTCAGCCGCAGGCAGTCCGCCGCGTCCTTCACCCGCTTGGGGTCCTTCCACAGAATGCTGGCGCAGCCCTCGGGGGAAATGACAGAATACACGGCGTTTTCCAAAATCCACACCCGGTCGGCCATGGCCAGCGCGATCGCCCCGCCGCTGCCGCCTTCGCCGATAAGCACGGAGACGATGGGGGTTTTCAGGCCGGACATCATCATCAGGTTCTCCGCGATGGCCTGGGCCTGGCCCCGTTCCTCGGCCCCCAGGCCGCAGAAGGCGCCGGAAGTGTCCACAAAGCACACCACAGGCCGGTGAAATTTTTCCGCCTGTTCCATCAGCCGCAGGGCCTTTCGGTAGCCCTCCGGATTGGGGGCGCCGAAATTCCGGCGGACCTTATCCTTCATGTCCCCGCCCTTTTCCATGGCAATTACCGTGACAGGCCTGCCGTTCAGGGAGGCCACGCCCCCCACGATGGCGGGGTCGTCGGAAAAGCGCCGGTCGCCGTGAAGCTCAATAAAATTCTCAAAAATATTTTCAATGTAGGAAAGTCCGGTGGCGCGGCCTTTCGCCCGGGCCATCAGCACTTTTTCGTATGCGCTCACAGGGCTTCACCTTCCTCCCCCTTGGCCTGGCCGGGCACAAACCCGGCGTGCAGCCGTAAAAGCTTTCCAATCATTTCCCGCTGCTGGGGACGGGGCACAATAAGGTCTACAAAACCGTGTTCCAGCAGAAACTCCGCTTTCTGAAAGCCCTGGGGCAGCTTTTTCCGGATCGTCTGCTCGATGACCCGGGCCCCCGCAAAGCCAATGGTAGCTCCCGGCTCGGCCATGATCACGTCGCCGTCCATGGCAAAGCTGGCGGTCACGCCCCCAGTGGTGGGATCGGTGAGCACCGTGAGATAAAAATTTCCGGCGTCGCTGTGGCGCTTTAAGGCCGCGCTGGTCTTGGCCATCTGCATCAGGGACACGATCCCCTCTTGCATTCGGGCGCCGCCGGATACGGTAAAGCCCACCAC
>CAZBDS010000135.1:0-4940 GCA_964490735.1 uncultured Acutalibacter sp.
CATGGCCTGCCATGATGCCGTTGTACATATCCTCGTCGGAGACCTCGTTGGCGCCGGCCTCGATCATGGCGATGCGCTCGTCGGTAGAAGCCACGGTCACCGCCATCTCAGAGACCTTTCTCTGCTCGGCGTCGGGGTTGATGATGAACTGGCCGTCCACCAGTCCCACGGAAACGCCGGAGATCGGGCCGTTCCAGGGAATGTCGGAAACGGAGAGGGCAATGGAGGTGCCCACCAGCGCGGCGATCTCAGGGGAGCAGTCCTGGTCTACGGACATCACCGTGCAGACGATGGACACATCGTTGCGCATATCCTTGGGGAACAGGGGGCGGATGGGCCGGTCGATCATACGGCAGACCAGGGTGGCCTTTTCGCTGGGCCTGCCCTCTCTCTTCAAAAAGGAGCCGGGGATCTTGCCCACGGAGTAAAGCTTCTCCTCAAAATCCACGGACAGCGGGAAAAAGTCGATGCCGTCCCGGGGCTTGACAGAGGCGGTTGCCGCTACGTGCACCACGGTCTCACCGTAGCGCACCAGGCATTCGCCGTTGGCCAGCTGGGCCATTTTTCCGGTCTCGATAACCAGCGGCCGGCCCGCGAATTCCGTCTCGTACACTTTGAAATTCTTAAAGGTCTCAAACATGTTTTTCATTCCTCTCTTCCCGCACCCGCGGGATTCTTTTTATAGTTATTTTTATTACTGCCAAATGAAAAATCCGGACCGGCACAGACAGGCTCTCTGTCCGGAAAAAGAAAACGGACCGTACAGTGAGCCGTTTCCGGCTCGCCGCACAGCCCTTTTTTTCTCTATTACTTTCTCAGACCCAGCTCCGCGACGATGGCACGATAGCGCTCAATGTCGATCTTGGTCAGGTAGTTCAGCAGGCTCCTTCTCTGGCCGACCATCTTCAGCAGGCCGCGGCGGGAGTGGTGATCCTTCTTGTTGACGCGCAGATGCTCGGTAAGATCGCTGATCCTCTTGGAAAGGACGGCAATCTGTACTTCGGGAGAACCGGTGTCTCCCTCGTGGCGGGCATACTTCTTGATGATCTCGGTCTTTTCGTTCTTCGTCATGTGTAACACCTTTCTGCGGCTGATGTGCCGCTCTCAAATTCACCCGTATCCGCAGTTTGGGGTAGGTGAGTCCGAAAACCGGGGATAGGGCAGCTTGATTATCTTACCATATTTAAAAGCGATTGTAAAGCGGTTTTTCCGCAATTTTCTTGCCTTTTTTTCTCAAACCCCAGGTATGGTATTCTGTGGTTGTCACAGCCCAAACCGAGGGGGCGGGCTGTTTTCCGCCAGCGTTTTCGCCTGCCTGGCGTTTTCCGAAACCTCTGCTTTCAGTTCTTCAAGCGAATTAAACTTCCGCTCCGGCCGGATAAAGCTGAGCAAAAACAGCCGGACGCGCCTGCCGTACAGGTCCCCGGAAAACTGGGGGAGCCAGGTTTCGGAAAGCACCCGGTCCGAGCCCACTGTGGGCTTTACGCCGATGTTGGTCACCCCAAAGAAATACCGGTCCTCCACCTTGGCCCAGGAGGCGTACACCCCAAAGGGCGGCAGCGCAAACCCTTCCGGCAGGGCCTGGTTGATGGTGGGCATTCCCAGCCCTGTGCCGATGTGGTTGCCGTGGATCACTTCCAGGGAAAAGCCAAAGGGCCGGCCCAGCAGCCGGTTGGCCCGGGGAATGTCCCCCTTTTCCACAGCGCGCCGTATGGCGGTGGAGCTGATCTTTTCCCCGCCTTCCAGCACGGGAGGCGAAACCTTCAGCTCCACGCCTGCCTCGCGGCACAGCTTTTTTAGCAGCTCCACGGTGCCGGCGGCGTTTTTTCCAAAGCGGAAGTCCTCCCCGCAGCAGAGCCGTTCTGCCCGGCAGCGTTCAAACAGGATCTGCCGGACAAAGGTTTCCGGCGGCAGGTCCCGCAGGCTGGAAAACTCCATAGAATACAGCCGGCTCACACCCATGGAGGCCAGCAGCTTTTCCTTGTCCCTCTGGGTCAGCACCGCGGGTTCCCCGGAAGGGCTGCTCTGAAAAGTGAACACCCCCGCTTCCAAGGGTACCGTTCCCGCTTCGCAGGCGGCGGCAATCACCGCCCGGTGGCCCCGGTGCAGGCCGTCAAAGGTGCCCAGCGCCAGGGAGCAGGGGACCGACGGTTCGATCTCCTCCAATGTCCTGATAATGTTCAAGGTTCCGCCACTTCCTTACTCCGCGAAACTTTTCAAAAAGATCATGGCCCCCTGCTGGGAGTCGGCCTTGGCCAGGCCCAGGAACGCGCCGTTTCCGCCGTACACCCGGAAGCGGGCGCCGTCCTCCGGCGGCGTTTTGGGCATACGCAGCCGGTCCATGTCCAGCGAGCCGCCGTTGCGGAACCGGGCGGCCTGGGCAGGGCTCACCCCCAGGGAGGGATACTGGGAAAACAGGCTTTCCACCGGCCGCAGGATCTGCCGCAGCTCTCCCTGGGCGACCAGCCGCTTCGCTTCCTCCAGAGAAATCGTCTCCTCCTCGGAAAAGCCGCAGGCACGCACCCGCCGCAGGGCGGCCATGGTGCCGCAGGATCCCGCCTCTTTGGCGATGTCCTCGATGAGCACCCGGATATAGGTGCCCTTGGAGCAGGCCGCCAGCAGGGTTCCTTCCCGCTTTTCCGGGTCATATTCCTCCAGTTCCAGCCGGCTTACCGTTACCCGGCGGGGCTTCCGCTCCACCTCCAGGCCCTGGCGGGCCAGCTCGTACAGCCGCTTCCCGTTTATGGATACGGCGGAGTACATGGGCGGGATCTGATCGATCTCCCCCCGGAACCGGCACAGGGCCCTTTCCAGCGCCTCCCGGGATACAGGGCAGCTGTCGGTTTCCGTCACCTGTCCCGTCACGTCGCCGGTGTCCCGGCGCTCTCCCAGGTGGAACGAGGCCCGGTACTCTTTGTCTGTATCCGGCAGCAGGTCCGCCGCCTTGGCGGCTTTTCCCAGCAGTAAGGGAAGCACCCCGGTAGCCATAGGATCCAGGGTGCCGGTGTGGCCGATTTTCTTTTCGTGGGTCAAGCCCCGCATCACCGCTACCGCGTCAAAGGAGGTAAACTGGGGAGGCTTGTCCAAAATGATAACACCGTTCATGGGCGATCCTTTCACGTTGCCCGGCTCAGGGCTGCCGGTCCTTCAAATACTCTGCGCAGGCACGGCGCAGCTCTTCCGCCGCCTGCTCTAGGGTTTTGCCCGGAAAAGAGCAGCCGGCAGCGCCCGGGTGGCCCCCGCCGCCAAACCGGCCGCAGAGCTCTGCGGCGTCGGCGCCCGGATTGGTCCGGACAGACGCCTTGACCAGGCCGTTTTCCTTCTCCTTCAGGGTCACGCCGATCAGCACGCCCTCAATCTGCCGGGGCAGGGCGGCAACGCCCTCCAGATCGCTTTCGGCAAGGCCCTTTTCCTCATAGAGCTTCCAGGGAATCCGGACCATGGCGCACTGCCCGCCGCAGAAAAATTCCATGGCGTTCAAAATCCGGCTTTCGGCCTCTGCCTGGGCCCGGGACTTGCACTCGAACATAACCCGGTTGATCTCTCCGGCGTCGGCGCCGGCCTCCATGGCCTCCGCCGCCAGCCGGTGGGTCCGGGGCGTGGCGTTCCGGTAACGGAAACAGCCGGTGTCCGTACACATGCCCGTGTAAGCGCAGTCCGCCATGGCCCGGTCCGGTACGATCCCCATTTCCTTCAGCAGCAGCCAGATCATCTCCGCCGCCGCCGCGCTGTCCGCCTCCACCCAGCGCTCCTGCGCAAAGGGCTTGTGGGTGCCGTGGTGGTCGATGGCCAATTCGATCCGGCCCGCGTATTCCTGGGAAACAGACCCCAAAAGGGGCAGGTCCGCCACGTCCACCGACAGGATATGCAGGGGAGGCATGGTCCCGTCCAGCACTTCGTTGGGCAGACCCTGAAACAGATAGTTGAACCTGGGCGGGATCGGGTCGGCACAGCGAAACGCCACCCGTTTCCCCAGGGCCAGCAGCCCCCGCACCAGGGCGGCGGCAGAGCCCAGAGTGTCCCCGTCGGGGGAGGCGTGGCTCAGCACCAGCACACGGTCCCACTGCCGCAGAAGCGCGGCGGTCTCAGCGCAGCCCAGCATGGGTCATTCCTCCTCGCCGGCAGATTCTCCGGGACTTTCCAGCTCCAGGTCGTTTAGAACTTTGGAAATGTGGGCGCCGTACTCAATGGAATCCGTGGGCTTAAAGATCAGCTCGGGCACATGGCGCAGGGAAAGCCGCTTTCCCAGCTCCCGGCGCACATAGCCCGCCGCGGACTTCAAGCCCTTCACGGCAGTCTTCGTCTTCTCCATGCCCTCCATGGTGCTGACGTACACGGTGCAGTAGGACAGGTCGCTGGTGACTTCCACCCGCACCACGCTTAAAAGGCAGCCGCCCACCCGGGGATCCTTTACGTCCCGCAGAATGGCGGAAAGCTCCCGCCGCACATCTTCTGTAATCCTTCCAATTTTATGACTGGGCATTTCCTTTCCTCCCGAAAACGCACCCGGCGACCGGTTTAATCGCGGTACTCTTCCATTTCATAGGCTTCCAAAATGTCACCCTGCTTAATATCGGCAAATTTTTCCAGGGTAATGCCGCAATCGTAGCCCTCGGCCACTTCCCGGACGTCGTCCTTAAAGCGGCGGAGAGAGGCGATCTTGTCGTCGGCCACGATAATGCCGTCCCGGACCAGCCGCACCAAGGCGTTTCGAGTGATCTTCCCGCTGGTGACGTGGCCGCCGATGACGATGCCCACGTTGGAGATCTTGTAGGTCTCGCGGCATTCCGCCCTGCCCAGGGACACCTCGCGGTACTTGGGGGCCAGCATACCCTTCATGGCGGACTCGATCTCCTCAATGCAGTCGTAGATGATCCGGTACAGGCGCATGTCCACGCCGTCTCGCTTGGCGTTTTCCTCCGCCACGGGATCGGGCCGCA
>CAZBDS010000136.1:0-4925 GCA_964490735.1 uncultured Acutalibacter sp.
GAGACGCCCCCCTGACCGTATTCCAGTCTCTGCCCCTTTCGGGGATCCTCATCGTCGCCTCCCCCCAGGAGCTGGTGGGCATGATCGTCTCCAAGGCCGTGGAAATGGCCAAGATGATGGAGGTGCCCGTGCTGGGCCTCATCGAGAACATGAGCTATTTCAAATGCCCCGACTGCGGGAAGGAATACAGCATTTTCGGGCAGAGTCACATCGATGAGGTGGCGGCCAAGTATGATCTGAAGGTGCTGGGCAAGCTGCCCATCGATCCCGTGCTGGCGGCGTCTTGCGACAACGGCGCCATCGAGCTGTTTGAAGGGGACTGGCTGGAAAAGGCCGCCGATCTCATCGAAGCGCTGCCGGAGAAATAATAGAGTAACTGCGCTGAAAAATTGGTATTTGCCGGTTTTCAGCTGGGTATTAACTTATATCCGGGAAAGGCGCTGTCTGTACAAGAAATCCTCCGTTTGGCTGCGGCCGGACGGAGGGTTTTTGCGCTTTTGCGGAAAATGCCGCCGAACTTTGAAACCATTTTTCTCTTTTGGAGCTTCTTAATAGTAAACGCACTTGAAAATCGGCGCTTACCGGTTTTCAAGCAGGGCAGCGCGGACCCGCGCTGCCGGGTTCAAAAGAGGCAAAATTTCTTTTGAACTGCGTTATATAGGCAGAGGAAAGGAGGAATGCCGATGAGCGGGGATTTTGAGCTGCTTACAAAACTGCAGAACCGGGATCAGCGGGGGCTGGAAGAAGCTATTCACCGCTATGCCTCTTATGTGAGCGCAGTGGTGCGAAGGACCCTGGGGCCCTTCGGCGAGGAGCAGGACACGGAAGAGGTCGTTTCCGACGTGTTTGTGGCTTTATGGCAGAAGGCCGGACAGCTGCGGGACGACAGCAGCTTGAAATACTGGCTGGCGGTGGTGGCGAGAAACGCCGCATTGAAACGGCTGGGGCGCACCAGGCTGGAGGAGCCGTTGGAGGAAAACGCCGTCCTTTTTGCCGGGGAGGGTCCGGAAGGTCCGGTAGAATTGGAAGAGTGCCGACAGCAGGTGCGGAAGGCCGTGGACGGATTGGAGGAAAAGGACCGGGAAATTTTTCTGCGCCACTATTTCTGGTATCAAAGCGTTTCCCAGATCGCCCGGGAAATGGAGCTGAACGAGTCCACGGTAAAGACCCGCCTGCGGCGAGGCAGGGAAAAGCTGAAAGAGAAATTGGTGAAGGAGGACTGCACCCCATGAAGCGTATGGACGAATGGATCAATGAGCTGTATCCCGATGAACTGGCAAAGGTAAAGCCGGAGCCTACAGACGAAGAAGCAATCCTTAAGATGACCCTCGAAAAGCTGGAAATTGCCCCGGAGACGGAAGAAGTTCGGGAGCAGTCCCGGAAACGGAGAAAGAACCTGTGGGTAAAAATGACGGCCGTGGGAGCGGCGGCATGTGTGGCGGTTCTGCTTGCCGTAAACACCGCGTTTCCCGCTTTTGCGGAAAATTTACCCGGCGTGGGGGTACTGTTTCGCATCATCAACCAGCACAATTCCGAGGATTTTTATAATGCCGAAAATCTTTCCAGTGTACAGGCGCGCATGGCCCCTGTTACAGACGCCGTTTCCTATACCCGGGAGGGCGACTTGAAATTTACGGTGAAGGAAGCGTTTTACGATGGCTTGACCCTGTACTGCGCGGCGGAATTGCAGACGGAGCTGGATCCCAACGCCGGGCAGACCGACTGGGAGTATCAGATTTATATCAACGGAAAGAAGCTGGACTTCAACTACGCGAATTTCTGGCGGAACTGGGTGAAATCCGGGGAAAACACCTACGTAAACGATTCCATGTCCACCAAGATCCCGGCGGAATTCAGGCCGGAGCAGCCGGGGGACCTCAGGGTAAAGGTGGAGGCCGCTTTCTGGGATATGTCCCATACGGAGGAGAAAGTCGATGGCGACGCGAAGGTGATTTCCCAAATGCTGGGAGAGGCCGTAACGGAATTTACCGCCCGGTATGACCCCAGCAGCACGGTGGAGATTGCCGGCGAAGCGGAGCAGAACGGCGTAAAATTTATTTCCCTGGTTTCCACCCCTGCCAGCACCAGTATTTGTGTGGATGTGCCCAGGGAAATGGCGGGATATTACGGAGACAGAACCGCCAGCGTGGGGCTGTATCTCGAAAACGGGAAAAAGGTCGAGCTGAATTCCGGAGAGACGAGAGACAGCGACACTTCCCCGCTGTATGTGAGAGAAACGAACAGCGGCGAGGGGATCCCGGAAGGGGAAACAAAAGTAATCGCAAGGGTAGATTCTTTTGACGCCGCCGGTCAAAAAGAGGTTCTGGCGGAATTCGTGATCGATCTGGAGCAAAAAACGGTGATGCCCAGGGAATAGCGCGCCGGATATGAAAGCGCCCCACAGCTGCGTGAATCGGCTGTGGGGCGCGGCATTTATTTCCGATCCCAGAGGAAGGGGCCGAATTTTTCAGAGGAGTGGTAGCGGAAAAAGATCTGGCACAGCTGGTGGGGCGTTTCCCGGCGGCCGGTGTTCAGCCAGCGGCGGATCATGGCGGTGAGACCGGCAATGGCAAAATCCTCGTGATACCCCATTTCTTCCGGGGAGGAAAGCCCCATCTTCCGCCACAGATCGTCGGGGATCCGATAGCTGTAAAGCTCCCTTGCCAGGCCGATGACCCCGGTTTTGTTGGTCTCGTTGAGATAGACGGCGTAGAATTCCCAGTGTTCCTCGATAAAAGCAAAAAGCTCTTCAAAGCATTCGCCAATGGAAGCGCCCTGTTCCAGCTTGATAAAGAAAGCCTTTGTCAGTTTGTTGGCCATGGTGCGTTCCACCCGTTCCAGCAGGTCAAAGCAGTCGCTGTAATGGGCGTAAAAAGTGGAACGGTTCACCCCCGCCGCCTCGCAGATCTCCCGGACAGTGACCTTGCTGACCTCTCCCTTTTGACTGAGCGCCGCAAAGAAAGCCCGCGTAAGGGCCTCCACCGTGTCCCGGGACCTGCGGTTGTTTTTTGTGTTCATGGCTGCCTCCCCAAATTTTATTAAAGCAACACTTATTGGAATAATGATGATTGTTTTCCTCGGTTTCCCGTATTATACTGGATTTGTAAAAAGAAAACAAGTGTTGGAATAATAAAAATTGACAAGGAGGCTTTTTCCATGACAAACGAAACGATGATGCGGGAAGCGCCGGTGTGGAAGCTGCTGTTGAAAATGAGCGTGCCCATGGTGGTGATCATGCTGGCAAATGTAATCTACAACATGGCGGACGTGTTTTTCCTGGGCCAGACCGGCGACGCCGTGCAGGTGGCCGCCGTTTCCCTGGCGGGGCCTGTGTTCAGCATTCTGGCGGGCCTGGGTTCCCTGCTGGGCTCCGGCGCGGTGACAGCCATAGCCATTGCCCTGGGAAAAGGGGACGGCAAACAGGTGAAGAAGTATTCTTCCTTCTGCTTCTGGAGCTCTCTGGCAGTGGGCATAGCCGCCGGCGCAGCCGTGCTGCTCTGTATGGATCCCTTGCTGGGCCTGCTGGGCGCCCGGGGAGAGACTGCTCCCTATACTGCCGACTACCTGCGGATTATGGCCCTGGGGGCCCCGCTGATGGTCGTTGTCTCCGTGATGGGCAACGTGGTGCGGGCAGACGGCTCCGCCGTTTCCAGTATGGTGGTCTGCCTCGTGGGGAACGCCGTCAACGTGGTGCTGGATCCCCTGTTTATTCTGGCGCTGGGCTGGGGTGTACCGGGAGCTGCCCTGGCCACCGTGGCGGGAAACCTGGTTGCCTGCGTATGCCTGTACGTCCTGATCCGGAAAAGGAAGGTCTTCACCCTTTCCCCCAAATATTTTTCCCTGCGGCCCCAGATCTCCCTGCGGGTGCTGTCCCTGGGCCTGCCCATGGCGGCGGGGATCGTCCTGCAAAGCTTTTCCGGCATGTTCGGCAACCGGCTGCTGGTGCAGTATGGCACCGCCGCCGTGGCCGCCAACGGCATTTCGAGCAAAGCCGGTTCGCTGCTGCATATGGTGATCATGGGGATCTGCATGGGGATCCAGCCCGCCATCTCTTATGTGTTCGGCCGGGGGGACAGAAAGCGGCTGAGGCAGATCCTTTGGGGCACGGGACTGGTTTCGGCAACGCTGAGCACGGCAATGGCCGCCGGATTCTATTTCGGCAGGGCGGGCTTTATGGCGGCTTTTCTGGACGACCCCGCTGTGGTGGAGCTGGGCACCCTGATGATTTTGGGCATGGCGGTCTCGGCGCCCTTAAGCGGGCTGTATCAGCTGTGCACCGCTTATTTGCAGGGCACGGGCAAGGTGAGCTTTGCCACCCTGACGGCGCTGCTGCAAAAGGGGCTGGTCTATGTGCCGGTGCTGTACCTGATGGAACGCGCGCTGGGATTCAGCGGCATTGCGTTTACCGGAGCGGTGACCGATCTGCTCTCCACCGCAGCGGCAGGGGCCATGTGCCTGTGCTGGGCCGGAAAGCTCCGGCGGACCATGGCCGCTCCCGCAGGGGCGGCGGCCTGAAAAGCGGTGCTCCGGCTTGTAATCCCTCTCATTTCGGTATATAATAAGCCTGTCGGAACTACCGATGAAAAGGAGTGGCATACATGCTTAAAAGCATTCGCAACAGTCTTGTTTTAACTTCGATCCTCTACGTGGCGATGGGGGTGATCCTGCTGCTGTTTCCCGGCGCGGCCTTAGACGTGTCCTGCATGGTCATTGGCGCGGTGACCCTGGTGTACGGCGTGGTACGGATCATCGCCTATTTCCGGGGCGGCGGGGCTTATTCCCAGCGCTTTGACCTGCTGATGGGCGTGGTGCTGGCCGCTTTGGGCGTCTTCCTGCTGGTAAGCCCCCGGTTCCTGGCGGCGGTGATTCCCGTGTTTTTGGGGCTCTATATCCTGGTGGACAGCTTTACCGCCATGAAAAAGGCC
>CAZBDS010000137.1:0-4905 GCA_964490735.1 uncultured Acutalibacter sp.
ACCAGAAAGATGACTCCCGGGGAGATCGGGGGAGACTACGAGCTGGAAACGGGCAAGGTCATTGTGGAAACCTTCCGGGGGAAAAGCCCCGACGACATTCCGGCGGTGCTGGTGCACAGCCACGGCCCCTTCACCTGGGGGACGGATCCCCTGAATGCCGTCCACAATGCCGTGGTGCTGGAGGAGCTCTGCTTTATGGCCTGGCACGCCCTGCTGCTGGAACCGGAGCTGCCCCCCATGCAGCAGGAGCTGCTGGATAAGCACTACCTGCGCAAGCACGGAAAGAACGCCTACTATGGGCAGAAATAACGAACAACGAAACGCAAAGGAGAAACCATCATGCAGATCATCAAGAAAGCGGCGGCGCTGATCCTGGCCACGCTGCTGGCGGCTTCCGCCCTGGCAGGCTGTTCCCGCACCGAAGAGCTCTCCCAGCCCTCTTCCTCGGCGGCGGAAAGCTCTGCCCAGTCCTCTTCCCAGGCCTCTTCCGAGGGAAATGCGGCCCCGGTGGATTACAGCCAGGGCCTTACGGAGGACGGCTACTTTGAAGGCGTCACCGCCCTCGATTACGTGACCCTGCCGGACTACAAAACCATGGAGATCCCTGTGGACGTTTCCACGATTTCCGACGAGGACGTGGAAGCGGAGCTGAGCTCCCTGCTCAACGCGGCTGCCACTAACAAGCAGGTCACCGACCGGGCCGTTCAGGACGGCGACACGGTGAATATCGATTATGTGGGCAGCATTGACGGTGTGGAGTTCGAGGGCGGCAGTACCGGCGGGAACGGCACCACCGTCACCATCGGCGTCACCAGCTATATCGACGACTTTCTGGAGCAGCTGATCGGCCATAAGCCCGGCGACACCTTTGACGTGAACGTCACCTTCCCCGATCCCTATCCCAATAATCAGGACCTTGCCAACAAGGACGCGGTGTTTGTCACCACCATCAACTATATTCAGGAGACCGTCACCCCCGAGCTGACCGATCAGTTCGCGGAGGAGAACTGGGGCCAGTCCGACGGCTGGCACACGGCGGAGGAGGTCCGGGAAGGCCTGCGGGCCGAGCTCCGCTCCAAGGCGGTGGCCCAGTACCTGTGGCAGGAGCTGCTGGACAAATCCGAGGTCAGCGAAGTCCCTCAAAGCCTGTATGACTATCAGGTGCTTACCCTGGAGGGCTATTACACCGCCCTGGCCCAGCAGAGCAGCATGGAGCTGGAAGACTATCTTTCCCAGTCCGCCGGCGTGGAGGACCTGGACGCCCTCATCGAGGCCAATAAAGAGACCCTGAATTCCAACGCCGAAACCAGCCTGATCATTCAGGCTCTCAGCGAGGATCTGGGAGTTAAGCCCAGCGATCAGGACGTGTCCGACTATATTCTGAACGCCACCGGGGCGTCGGATATCACTCCCTTTGTGGAACGTTACGGCCAGCCCTATCTCTGCCTCCTCACCCGGGAAAGCATGGCCCAGCAGCAGCTGGCCGCCCTGCGGGATACGGACTGAGGACTGGGCGCATTTTTCGGCTGTTTCCGGGCAGACTCTGCAAAGAGAGTGCCGGAAGGAGCGGAAAACCATGAAGGAAAAAGCAAAATATGCGGCAACAGGGGCACTGGGCGGCCTTGCCAACGGTCTTTTCGGATCGGGCGGCGGGCTGTTCCTGGTGCCCCTTTTGACAAAATGGACCGGTTTGGAGCAGCGGAAGGCCTTTGCCACTTCTGTGGCCATCATTCTCCCCCTGTCCCTGGTGTCGGCCTGGGTGTATTTGCAGAAGGGCGCTTTGGATCTGGCGGCCGCCTGGCCCTATCTGGTGGGCGGAGCCCTGGGCGGCTTCGTTTCCGGCAGGGTGTTCCGGAAAATGTCCGTCACCCTGCTGCGCCGGATCTTCGGCCTGCTGATCCTCTACGGCGGGATACGGGCGGTGCTGGGGCTGTGAATCTGTTTTTTTCCATAGCGGCCGGCTTTTTCACCGGGGTGCTTTCCGGTTTTGGCGTAGGCGGCGGCACGCTGCTGATTTTGTGGCTCACTCTGGTTTCCGGTATGGACCAGCTGCGGGCAGGCGGCGTGAACCTTCTGTACTTTGTGTGCTGCGCCCTGCCCGCCCTGTGGGGCCATCGGAAAAACGGCCTTATCGAAAAAAAGGCGGTGCTCTGGTGCGTGCTGGGAGGCCTGCCGGTCTGCGCGGGGGCGGCGCTGCTGGCCTCCCGCCTGGACGTGGCCCTTCTCCGGCGGATCTTCGGGGTGTTCCTGCTGTTCATCGGCTGCCGGGAGCTTTTTTCCAAGGGGGAAAAGGAAGCTCCCTCTCAAAAACCTTCCCGCCCCGGCTCCCGTTAAAAAATTTTTTAAAGGACAGTCTCTTGCAGGCTGTCCTTTTGCGTTTTTTCCGCGCGCATAATGGGCTGTCGATGGAGCACACTAAGCCCGAGACCCGAAAAACTATAACAAAGGGGTAGAAAACATGAGCGTACTGGATCGCATTGCCCTGGCGCTGACCATTATCGGCGGCATCAACTGGGGCCTGGTCGGTATTTTCAAATTTGACCTTGTGGCCTGGATCTGCGGCGGGCAGACCTCGGTAATCGCCAGGATCATTTATGTGGTCGTGGCGATTGCCTCCCTGTGGTGCATCGCCCTGCTGTTCCGGGACGACGAAGCCAAGGTGTAACCGTCCGGCAAAAAGAGAGCCCCTGGGGGCTCTTTTTTTGCGCCCGCATGGTTCGAATAAAGTTTGCGCATACTGCTCTTATCGGGAAAGGAGGTCCTTCTATGAAGCGACGAGCCTATGGGATTTTCTGCGTGCTCCTGCTGTTTTTGGCCGCCGCCTGCGTTTCCATTTCCAGGGTGTCCGGCAGCGCGGAATACGTGGCCGCTGCGGCGGGGCAGAGCGTGTATAAGCTGGATATCGCCAAAACGAGAGGCGCCATTTACGACTGCAATCTGCTTCCGCTGGTCAGCGCCAGGCGGAGGCAGGTGGCGGCGGTGGCCCCCACCATCGAGGCCGTCGGCCGGCTGGAAAAAGCCACTGGCGGCCGCTACCGGGACCGGCTGGCCGCGGCGCTGGAGGACGGCAAGCCCTTTTTGCTGGAGCTGGACGGAAGCGTCCGGGCGTCGGAAATAGAAAGCAGCTGCGTAGACGTGTTCAGCGTGCCCGTGCGGTATACGGAAAACCAGACTGCCGCCCATGTGGTGGGGTATCTTGACAGCCTGGGCGGCGGGGCCAGCGGTGTGGAGCTGGCCATGAACGACGTGCTGGAACGGTATTCCGGCCAGGCCGCCGTGTACTATCAGGTGGACGCGCTGGGCCGGGTTCTGGCCGGTGGGGACCGGATCGTGGAGGACAGCCTGCGGGGCGCCCGGGGTGGCGTAGCTCTCACGCTGGATTCCCGGATCCAGACCCTGGTGGAGAATGCCGGCCGCCAGCTGGAACAGGGGGCCGTGGTGGTCACGGAGGTCCCAAACTGCGAAATACGGGCCCTGGCAAGCTTTCCAGACTATTCTCCCACAGATATGGGAGAGGCGGCCCAGCGGCAGGACGGAGCCCTGCTCAACAGGGCTTTCTGCGCCTACGCGCCGGGATCGGTGTTCAAGCTGGCCTGCGCCGCCGCCCTGCTGGAGGGAGGCGGGTCCCAAACGGTCTACACCTGTACCGGGGCGGTCAACGCCGGCGGCATGATGTTCCACTGCTACGGCGGGATTCCCCATGGAAAGGTGGACCTTCAAGGGGCCCTGGAAAAATCCTGCAACTGCTACTTTGTCAGCGCCGTCCGGTCCCTGGGGGGCCAGCAGGTCTTAAACACCGCTTACAATCTGGGCCTGGGCTGTTCTCAGGAATTTGGCCGGGGGCTGTTTGCCGAAGAGGGCGTCCTGCCGGAGGCAGAGGACCTGGGGAATGTGCGGGCCCTGGCAAATTTTGCCTTTGGCCAGGGGGAGCTGACCGTGACACCGGTACAGATGTGCGGCCTGGTAAACGCCATTGCTTCCGGCGGCGTGTACAACTCTCCCAAGCTCATTGCCGGCACGGTAGACGCCGAGCTGCAAGTAACCCCCGCCCAGCCCGTGACCGATAAATCCCTGCGGGTAATGGGCGGCGATACGGCCCAGTTTCTCCAGACGGCTATGGAGGGCGCGGTAAAGGAAGGAACCGCCCAGCCGGGAGCGCCGGAGAACTGTACGGCCGGCGTGAAGACCGGCACCGCCCAGACCGGTGTGTACGAAGACGGGGAAGAGCTGCTCCATTTCTGGTACTGCGGCTATCTCTGCGACGATTCCGGGCCCCGCTACTGCATTACGGTGCTGCGGGAATCCACCCCCGATGACCAGGGCGCCGCAGCCCGGGTGTTCAAGCGCGTGGCCGAAGGCTTGGCAGAGCTTTCGGCCCAGGAGCAGGAGGGTTGAGGGCAGGCTGTTTTCAAGAAGCGGGAGACTGTGGAGACACGGCCTCCCGCTTTTTTGAAGGTTCTCCGCATTTTGTGCTTTTCAAGCGGCGCGGTTAGTGGTATAATATATCGGTTAATGAAGAGAGGACGTTTGGACGTTCAAGTTATTCTGCAAGAGAGGGATCGTACAAATGGGTAAGAGAGAGAATTTAAGGAACGTAGCCATTATTGCCCACGTGGACCACGGAAAGACCACCCTGGTGGACCAGCTGCTGCGGCAAAGCGGCGTTTTCCGCGCCAACGAGGTGGTGGCGGAGCGCGTCATGGACTCCGGCGACCTGGAACGGGAGCGAGGCATCACCATTCTGTCGAAAAACACGGCGGTGATGTTCGGCGACACGAAGATCAATATTGTGGACACCCCCGGCCACGCCGATTTCGGCGGCGAGGTGGAGCGCGTTCTGATGATGGTGGACGGCGTGCTGCTGCTGGTGGATGCTTTCGAGGGCTGTATGCCCCAGACCCGCTT
>CAZBDS010000138.1:0-4898 GCA_964490735.1 uncultured Acutalibacter sp.
CACGCCGCCATTATGGCGGAAAGCCTGTATCTCATCGTCCCCGGCCCTGAAACCATTCAGGAGCTGCTGGACTTTTATTACGACGAACCGGGAGCCTACGGCCGCCCCAGGTACACCTACCAGTTCAATGTGGACGACGGCAAAGGCGAGGACATCGCCGCCCTGAAAGAAGCCCTCAGCAAAAACCTGGAAACGGCGACCTACAATGTCGAAACAGACGAATACCGGCTCGTCTTTACCATGGAGGACATTACCTCCAACACCTCCGACTATTACGAGCTCTACGGCAGCCTTTTCTTCCTGGGCATTTTCCTGGGCCTGCTGTTCCTAATGGGCACAGTGATGATCATCTACTACAAGCAGGTCTCCGAGGGCTATGAGGACGCCAAGCGCTTCTCCATTATGCAGAAGGTGGGCATGAGCCGCCGGGAGGTAAAGGGCAGCATTCACAGCCAGATCCTGATGGTGTTCTTCCTGCCCCTTGTCACCGCGGTGATCCACCTGGGCTTCGCGTTCCCCATGCTGCAGAAGATCCTTCTGATGATGGGCCTGATCAATACCTGGGTGATTTTCCTCTCCTCCGTAGGCTGCGTGCTCCTCTTCGGCCTGGTGTACACCGCCATCTACCTTATCACCGCCAAGGTCTACTATAAGATCGTGGAGGCCGCTGCGGAATAAAAAAGTTTTTAACTGGGCAAAGAAAGGAATGTGGTTAGCATGGTTTTCCATTTCATTTTTGATCTCCTCGGCGCGGTGTTCCACACCCTCTGGAATGTTGCCGGGGCCCTGACAGGCTTTGCCCTGAAGGCCCTTTCAGCCATATCTTCTGTACTCCTATGGCCCTTGAAGACCGGACTCTCTTTTCTGGAGGACCTTTGGGGGCTTCCCTTGGGCTGGACCCTGCTGTGCCTGCTGGGCGGGGTTATCCTGATCCTCGTCGTCCTCACACTGCTGGGCCTGGTGATCCTCCGGCTGAAGCAGCGGCAATAGCTCCCTCGCACAGCCGGAAGAATTCCACCTTCCGTTTGCCCACCGTCAGTTTTTTCACCCGCAGGAAACGGGGGTTCGCAAGCTTTTGGGCCTTGTTGCTGGCCACCGCTATCACGGAATCCCGTTTCAGCACGGGCACAAGGGCGTCGAGCAGCCGGTTCACCGCCAAGAGCTCCCCTTCCGACCAGGAAACCAGATTGCCGTAGGGCACGTCGGTGAATACCACGTCGGCCTGAAACCCGGCAGTCTTCAAGGGATCCACCCCCATCATGTCCGCCTGAAACACAAAAGACCTTTCCCCGTGACCTTCCGCGCCGAGCCGCTCCATGAGCCGCCCGGCGCTTTCTATTGCCTCCCGGTGGGAACTTTTCCCGTAAAGGCTTAAAAGCTCCTTAAGCTGAGAGAGCCTGCGCTCCAAACCGGGACGGGTCAGCAGGGAAAGGTTCTGCCGGGCCAGGGAAACCGCCTGAGCAGAGATGTCCGAGGCATAAATTTTCCCGATCCGCTCCCCGCAGAGGAACCCCAGCACGGTGAGCATATAGGCGCCGCCGCAGCAGGGGTCGTACAAGGTCACCGGGGCCTTGGGGCTGCCCAGCAGCTCCAGACAGGTCATAAAAACCTCCCCCGCCAATCGTGCCGGAAAGTTGGGGCAGCCCGTCCGGTGGTACAGCACCCGGCCGCAGGCCAGGTCCTCAAAATTCTGTTCCGGGATATATTTGTATTCCAGCTTTCTCACACCCTTTTACAGCTTTACGGCCGAAAATTCATAGCAGGATCATACCTGTTTTCGCAATATTGTGCATTCTCACTTTGGGAAAGTCGTTTATAATTTAAGAAAAGAGTTCTCTGTTTTTGTGGATTCAAACCAATTGCCTATTCCTTTATCGTCCCGGCGAAACTGGCCGGGAGACACGCCGAAAGCCCTCTTGAACCTTCGGTGGAAGTAAGAGTAGCTGCCGAAACCGGCGTTCTCCGCAATCACTTCCAAGGGCGAATCGCTGTACCGCATCTGCTCCACCGCCAGATTTAGGCGCACCTCTGTCAGGTACTCCACCATGCTGCTGCCGGTAGTTTCGCGGAACAGGTGAAGGGCCCGGGATTCGCTGAGGGACACTTGGGCGGCCACCTGGGCCACCCGCAGCTTCTCCGCCGCGTGGTCCTCAATATACCGGCGCATGCGGGAAACGATAAATTCCGTTTCACCCCAGTGGCTCTGGCGCAGCAGCCGCTTTACCGAAAGGCAGAAGACCCGCAGCAGCGCTTCCAGATATTCTTCGTCTTCCCTGTCCCGGACCCGCCGGCTGTCCCGGATCAGAGCGCGCCACAGCCCCAGCAGGGATTCGTCCGGCGGCACCCGGGTCAGCTTGGGCCTTCCCAGCTCCTCGTACCATTCGCCGATCCACTCTCCCCGGCAGCTGAGATAGTAGTCGCCGCTGGCGCCGGAAGTATTCTTCTCCTTTTTCAGCAGCAGCCTGTCCCCGGGAGCCAAGGTCAACAGATCTCCCTTCTGCAGGGAGAAAAACTCTCCATCGTTTAAGCGGGCCCCGCATTCCCCATGGGTCTGCAGGCGAATGAGATAATTCCGGTTTCCCCCGTCTTTTTCAGGGATATAGCATTCCTGCTGCAGGGTATATCCACAGGTGACTACAGTGTCCATAGGCCGCTCCTTTCAGGGGTATGTCAATAGTATCATATCAGCAATTTCCGTAAACCTCAAGTATCTTTTCGGCACCCCGCGGAAAGTCTCCGGACGTTCCGCTTGAGACAGATTTCAAGGCTCTGCCCCATAAAATCGCACAGACAAGGAGGAAAAGCACGTGAACAAACTGAAAGCAGCCATGATCGGTTTCCTGCCCCAGGAGGGCGACCCCTACCAGGTCCTGGAGACCTACGCCAAAATGGGCTATAGCGCCTTTGAGGGCGCGGACCTGCTCCTGCGGGAGGGCGATCCCGCCGAAAACAGAAAGCGGGTAGAGGCGATGGGCCTGAAGCCCATTGCCGTCCACTGCGGCTTTATGCCGGGAAAGGATCCCGACCCCGCCGAGGTGGCCGGCCGCGCCAAGAAAACCGGCGTAACCTTGGCCATGTGCTACTGCGGCTGTGTGGGAGGCTATCGCTTCGGCGGAAGCCCCGTCCCCCCCACCTACGACGACCTGATGAAGGAATGTGAGGCCTTAGACAAGGTGGCAAAGGCCCTGGAAAGCGAAGGCATCTCCCTTGCCTTTCACAACCACGACGCCGAATTCCTGCAGTGCCTAAAGGGTGTGCCCGCCTATTACCTGATGGCCGCCAACACCGAATATTTGAAATTTGAGGTGGACGTGGGCTGGGTCACCTATGCGGGACACGACCCCGTCACCGTGATGAAGGCTCTGGGCGACAGGCTTTGCGCCGTACATATCAAAGACTTTATCCCCGGCAAAGTCATCGAGCGCGACCCCACCCCCGAGGGCCGGGTCATCACCATGCCGGTGTTCACCACCCCCGGCACCGGCGCTTTAAACCTGAAGGGCTGCCTGGAAACCGCTGCCGGGCTGGGCATGGAATACGCCATCGTGGAGCAGGATTACCAGTACAATCTGACCCAGGAAGAGACCCTGCGGGCCGCCTATCTCAACATGAAAGAAACCGGCTTTGTGGAATAGCGCCGTCAATTTCCAGTTATATCCAAGGAGGAAAACACTATGGCAATCAGAAAGGGCGTACAGGTTTACACCGTGCGCGACTTCATCAAGACTCCCGAGGGCTATGAAAGCTCTTTGCGGAAAATCGCGGAGATCGGCTACGACAGCGTGCAGACCTACGGCTATCACACCGGCGACGAGGAGCACAAGGCGTTCCTTGCAGACCTGGGGCTGAAACAGGAATCCGTGGGCGGCGATTACGAGGAGATGCTCCGGGATCCCGAGGCCCTGAAAAAGGCCATCCGCACTGCCCACTTCTATGAAACCGACCTGATCTCCGTGGGCACCCTGCCCGTCCCTCTGCGGGAAAGCAGGGAAGGTTATCTGCAATACGCCGAAGGGATCAACAAGATCGGCGCGGAGCTGAAAAAGGAAGGCCTGCACCTGATCTATCACCCCCACGCCCTGGAATTCTTCTCCCTGGGCGGCGGGGAAAACGGTTTCGACGTGCTGTTTGACGCCACCGATCCCGAGGCCTTCTGGTATTGCCTGGACACCCACTGGCTCCAGTCCGGCGGCAAAAATCCCCCGGATTACATTCGCAAGGCAAAGGGACGGCTGCCCCTGATCCACTTTAAGGACTATAAGATCGTGGGCGGCGCCGACCCCATCGAGCAGGTCTGCAAGGACTTCGCCGAGATGGGCGAGGGCAACCTGGACTGGCCCGCCATCATCGCGGCCTGCCGGGAAACGGAGGTCCGGGCCGCTATCATCGAGCAGGACGTCTGTCCCCGGGATCCCTTTGACTGTCTGAAAACCAGCTTCCAGAACATGGTCAAATACGGCCTGTAATGTAATAAGGAGGAATATATCCATGTCTGTTAAACCGGTAAAGGTTGCCCTCATCGGCAGCGGAAACATCAGCTACACCTACTTGAACACCCTAACTAAGGGCGGCTTTCATATCGTGGACGTCGTGGGCTGCTCCGACCTGATCCCCGAGCGCAGCAAGGCCCGGGCCGAGCTCTTCGGCATTCGCCAAATGACCAACGAAGAGATCTTGAACGACCCGGAGATCGAGATCGTCATCAACACCACTCAGCTGTGGAACCACACCGCCGTCACCCGGCAGATTTTGGAGGCCGGCAAGAACGCCTATTCCGAAAAGGCCATGGGCGACACCTACGAGGGCGCCAAGGCAAACTACGATTTGGCCGCCAGCAAAGGCCTGCGGGTGGGCTGCGCCCCCGACTGCTACATGGGCTCCGCCTGGCAGACCGCCCG
>CAZBDS010000139.1:0-4873 GCA_964490735.1 uncultured Acutalibacter sp.
ACCGTGCGGATCCGGTTGAGATAAGCCGCCTTCCGGTTCTTCTCCCCCACATAGCTTGCCGCGCTTTGAATGGCGCTTCCGATGGTTTTCAAAATGTCCATAGTGTTTTCCTTTCCGCGGCGGCGCCGCCGATGTTGTCTTACAGCTATTGTATCACAGGGCGCGGGAAAAAAACAGTCCTTATTATGAAAAAAGCCTTGCCTTTTCCCAAAGGTTTTGCTATCCTTATATTAGAACATATATTCGATATCAGGAGGGCACCATGGAGACAAAGCTTATCAGCTACGAAAGCCTGGAAAACCTGTTGGGCCAGAGAGACCGTCAAGAAGCTTCTACCAACCGCGGCGCTCTCCGGGCGGCCAAGGCCGTGCTCCGGCGGGCCATTCGGGAAGAGCTGACACCCCGGCAGCGGCAGTGCGTGGAGCTCTACTTCTTTGGCGAGCTGACCGAAGAACAGGTGGGCCGGGAACTGGGCGTGGAAAAATCCACCGTGTGCCGCCATCTGCAAAAAGCCAAACGCCGCCTGGCCCAGGTGGTCTCCTACGCCGGCACGGCCTGCCGGGCGCTGCCCGAAGACTAGGCTTTTCCCGCAGAAAAACCGCAAAGGGCTTTTTGCGGGCAATGGCCAAAACAAAGCTTTGGCATATCCAAAAAATAATTGCGAATACTAACGGCAGGATCTTTGCAAGGGAAGGAGGATTCTGCCATGGAATATCTCAATGCTTTTTGGGTGGGCGGGCTGATCTGCGTTATCGGGCAGCTGCTCATCGACCTGACCAAGCTGACCCCCGCCCGGATCATGGTGCTGTATGTCACCGCAGGCGTGGTCCTGGGCGCCCTCGGGCTGTACAAGCCCCTGGTGGACTTTGCCGGAGCCGGAGCTACCGTGCCCCTCTGCGGCTTTGGCTGGGCCCTGTCCGAGGGCGTAAAGGAGGCCGTGCACGAAAAAGGCTTCCTGGGCATTTTTACAGGCGGATTCACCGCCGGGGCCGCAGGGACCGCCGCCGCCGTGTTCTTCGGCTATCTGGCGGCGCTGCTGGCAAAGCCTCACGACAAGTCGTAAACAGTTCTGCAAAAAAGAGCAGGCGGGAAACTCCCCCTGCTCTTTTACATGCTGTTCGTTTAGATCAAGGCAGCCGGTTTCCGGCGGAAAGGTAGATCTCGTACCAGTCGGGCCGGGAAAGCTCAATGTCGGCGGCGGTGGAGAGGTCTTTCAGGCGGGCGGCGTTGGTGGTTCCCGCGATCACCTGCATTTTGGCGGGGTGGCGGAGGATCCAGGCTACCGCCATGGCGGACTTGGAAACGCCGTACTTCTCCCCCATCTTCTGCAGGGTGGCGTTGAGCTCCGGGTACTTTTCACTGTCGATGAACACGCCCTCGAAAAAGCCGTACTGGAAGGGGGACCAGGCCTGCATGGTAACGCCTTTCAGGCGGCAGTAGTCCAGGATCTCGCCGTCACGGTCCGCCGCATGGGGGAATTCCGTGTTGGTGCACAGCGCGTGGTCGATCATGCCGGTACAGGCTACACTGAACTGCATCTGATTGGCCCGCAGGGGCTGGCGCAGCCCCGACTGGAGCAGCTCCAGCTGCCGGGAATTGAAATTGCTGACTCCGAAATGCCGCACTTTCCCGGCGGACTCCAAACGGTCGAAAGCCTCGGCCACTTCGTCGGGCTCCATCAGGGCGTCGGGCCGGTGAAGCAGCAGGAAATCAAGGTGATCGGTATGCAGGCGGCTGAGAATGCCGTCCACGCTTTCCAGAATGTGTTCCCTGGAAAAATCGTACAGACCCTTGCGAATGCCGCATTTGCTTTGCAGCACCAGATTGTCCCGCAGGCCAGGCTCTGCAGCCAGCACCCTGCCGAACAGGGACTCGCAGTCTCCCCCGCCGTAAATGTTGGCGTGGTCAAAGAAGTTCACGCCGCATTCCAGCGCCGTGTGGATATAGGCGCTCAGGTCCTTTTCGCTCATAGAGCTGATGCGCATACAGCCCACGGCAAGGGCGGAAGCCTGTACGCCGGAGCCGCCCACATCGATGGTTTTCATGGAAAAATCCTCCCCTGTCAAAAAATAGTACCCGGCTGCCCGGGATACAAAAACGGCGGGAACAGGCATGCCACAGCCAAGAGAGCGCAAAAAGGAGCCTGGCCTTATAGACCCTTCCCTGCTGAAGCTCTCTTCCCTGCGGCCTCCGTTTCCGCCGTCAGCGCTTCGTATTTTACTGAATGGAACAGTCGAGATAGTGCTCCAGCTCTTCGTCGTCGCGTTTCCGGTCGAGATACAAGAGCAGGGCGGAAAGAGCGGCCGCCACAGCGGCCACGGCGGCGATCACGCCGATCAGCACAGCCAGCTTGCTACCTTTTTTCATAAGAGCACCTCCGAAGCAGGAATCTCTGGATTTCAATTCTATGATACCCAGTTTTCGGGAAAAAGTCAACAGAAAGGAAGTAAAATTTCAGTGAACGGTAAGCCCTGAAGCAAAGTCCAGCAGCCCGTCAAAATCCCCGTGGGGGATCGGGGCCAGATCCACCCCGCCCTTGTTGATCAGGCAGTCTGTCAGCAAAAAGACCTCCATACCGGCCTTGGCGGCTGCCAGGTCCTCGGAAGCGTCGTTGCCCACCATCAGGCACTCTTCCGGGGAGACCCTCAGCTTTTCGGCCACTTCCCGGAAATAGGCGGGATTGGGCTTGCAGAAGCTGGAATTTTCATAGGTGGTGAAAAGCTCGAAGTCCTCGGGGACAAGGCCCGCCCAGCGGATCCGCTTTTCCGTGGCCGTAGACGGAAAGATGGGATTGGTGGCAAGAGCCGTCCGAAAGCCCCGGCTTTTGAAAAGCTTTACCGCTTCGGCCGCCCGGGGATCGTACCCGCAGAAGTCCTTGACGCCGTCGAAGTCCACGCGGTAAAACTCGTCGAACAGGGGCATGTCCTTTAAGGCCTCTTCCCCGTAGATCCCGGCGAATTTGTCCCAGAAGGCGGCTTCGTTAGAGCGGGAGCCATCGTTTTTCACCATGGCGGCGGTGCCGGCCCAGATGGAATCCACCAGCTTCCCGGCCTCATAGCCGTGGGGAGCCAGCTTTTTTGCCAAAAGCTTGAAATACCCCTTGGTAAATTGATCCTGATCCATGGGCAGCAATGTGCCGTCCAGATCGAACAGGACAACGGTCTGTTTTTCCATATCGGTTCACACTCCCAGGTAAAGAAAAAGACGCAGGAAAGCTAAGCCTTTTCCTGCGTCTCTCATTTTTCAACACACGGCCGCGCAGCCAAAACCCCGCGCAGCGTCTGTTTTACGGCTCTGCCCGATCAGGCGCCCGCGTTCAGCTTCTTCTCCAGGGCGGACTTTCTTCTGGCAGCAGTATTCTTATGCAGGACCCCCTTAGAGGCGGCCTGATCGATCTTCTTGATAGCAACGCGAACCGCAGCGGTCTTGTTCTCCGCATTGTTCTCAATGGCGGCGTTGGCCTTCTTGATCTCAGTCTTCAGCTGAGAATTGATCGCTTTGTTCTGCAGGGTTTTGGTGGCGATCACCTTAACACGCTTTTTGGCAGACTTGATATTCGGCATGAGTCACACCTCCTTACATTCCGATAACGCAGGAAATATCATAGCATGAAACCGCAGAAAATGCAAGTTATTTTTTGATTTTCCCATTTTCAAATTGACAAACCCCGCCGCGTGCGGTAAAATACAGAGGCAATCGAATAGACGCCTCCTTAGTTAAATGGATATAACAGACCCCTCCTAAGAAAGAGGTTGATGTCCCGCTTTTGAGCAAAAGGCGAGTTGTCCAAAGTTAATAATTTCATATGCGGATATAGCTCAGCAGGATAGAGCGGCCGCCTCCTAAGCGGCAGGTCGGAGGTTCGAATCCTCTTATCCGTGCCAAGAAAAAGCCTTGAAAATCAAGGCTTTTTCTTTTTTCTCTCGCCTTTCTTAGCAGGCTTTGCTAAGAAAAAACGACCCTCTGCTAAGAGCTTTTTGACCGTTTTCGGACGATTTGACGAGGGCGTGAGTTCCACCTTTCGCCTTTGCCTTGCTAAGAAATCTTAGCAGGTTTTTTCGATTTCTGCTAAGAAATCTTCATTTTTGCTAAGACGGTCAAAAGTTAATCCCTGAATCCTGCTAAGAGTGTAAGGCGGTAGTAATGCTGTTCTCCTGATATATCTCGAACACCAAACCTTCCACCTGTACGGTGAGAAATCGGAGATTTGCCATCTCCATCCTTTCAATTATAATAGATAGCAAGGAGGACGGCAATATGAGCAATTCTAAATTTTATGTGAATTTGACCACGACTGAGCGAAGCCTGCTTCTGACCTGCCTGAACGATTTGCGTAATGACTTGTTGTCGAATGGGAAGTACCCCGATGCAGTAGATGAAGTCATGTCCAAGATTGCGAAGTCCAAACTGAGGAAGTTCCAGATTATATAGTGGGATCGTTGTCTGAGCCGCCTGTTCCAGAGATGGAGCAGGCGGTTTTTTTATTTTTATTTTTCAGCATACCTGAAAAACACCCCTCCTCAGTCGGAACAAATGAGGGGGTTAATCTTCCACACCGGAAGAAGCCCTTTCAGGTTCCTTGAAAATTGAATATCAGACACTGAGGACATTTAGTTCTGACGATAGCCCAAGGGTAGGTACGCCATGATCTCCATAAGGGAGCGAGAACCCCTGACCCGAAACTCGGTTTGTGACCGATGCGGCGATGACAGTCAGAATGATAATGATACTTCCCTACGGGGCTGGCGGCGAACCCGGCAGAGGTGAAACTCCTATGATGTGGCGAAACACGCTGCAACCTCAGTGCTTCCCATAGGCTACCGAGCCATGCAGGGGCGTCGAGGACAAATACTGCATTTCCTTTCCAACCGCA
>CAZBDS010000140.1:0-4850 GCA_964490735.1 uncultured Acutalibacter sp.
GCTATCCGGACGGCACGGAAAATGTGCTGGAGCACTTTAACCTGGAGGTCCCCGCCGGCTCCACTGTGGCCATTGTGGGGGAGACCGGCGCGGGAAAATCCACCCTGGTAAACCTCGCCTGCCGGTTTTTTGAGCCCACCGAGGGGCGCATCCTCATCGACGGCCGGGATTACCGGGAGCGCAGTATGCTGTGGCTTCACAGCAATATCGGCTATGTGTTGCAAACGCCCCACCTGTTCTCCGGCTCTGTCAAGGAAAATATCCGCTATGGGCGCCTGGACGCCACCGACGAGGAGATCGAGGCGGCAGCCAAGATGGTGAACGCTCACGACTTCATCATGCGGATGGAGAAGGGCTATGACAGCGACGTGGGCGAAGGCGGCGGGCAGCTTTCCACCGGCGAAAAGCAGCTGGTGTCCTTTGCCCGGGCCGTGCTGGCGGACCCCAAGATCTTTGTGCTGGACGAGGCCACCTCTTCCATCGACACAAAGACCGAAGCGCTGATCCAGGACGCCATCTCCACCCTGCTGACGGGCCGGACCTCTTTCCTCATCGCCCACCGGCTTTCCACAATCCGCAAGGCGGATTTGATTCTGGTGGTCCGGGACGGCAGGATCATCGAGCAGGGCACCCACAAGGAACTAATGGAAAAGGGCGGCTATTACGCCGACCTGTACAACAAGCAGTTCGAATCCGAATCCGCCGAAACCGTGTTTCAGCAGTAAAAGCGAATAAACCCTGCGCCCCGCACTTATATATTTGAGTGCGGGGTGTATTTTTATGATGAAACGGAAAAAACGGATCTACGCGGTGCTGCGGGTGCGGCGCCGGGCGCTGCTGGGGACCGCTCTTTTGCTGGCGGCGGGGTTTGCCGCCCTGTTTACCGTCAGCGCCGCCACCGCCCAGCCGGAGGGCGTCGATGTCCCGGTGGTGATGTACCACTCCATGCTCAAGGACGAATCCCGCCACGGGAAATACGTCATTTCCCCGGCGGAATTTGAAAACGACCTGCAATACTTGAAAAAGCACGGCTACACCACGGTGCTTATCAGCGACCTGATCGAATACGCCAGCGGCGGACGGGACCTGCCCGAACGCCCGATTCTGCTGACCTTTGACGACGGCTACTACAATAATTACCTCTACGCCTTTGAGATCGCCAAGCGTTACCGGTGCAAATTTGTCATCTCCCCTATCGCCTACTATTCCGACTTGTATACCGATACGCCGGATGAAAACGCCTACTATTCCCACTGCACCTGGCAGGAGCTGCGGGAAATGGCGGATTCCGGCCTGGTGGAGGTTCAGAACCACAGCTACAATCTGCACAAAGACGGCATTGGAGTCAAACGCCTTCGGGGGGAAAGCCCGGAAGCGTACAGGGAAAGATTGTCTAACGATCTGGGCCGGGCCCAAGCCGCCATTGAGGAAAAGGTGGGGACACGGCCTTCCGCCTTTGTCTACCCCTTCGGCGCCATGAGCGATTCCACGCCGGAGCTTGTGAAGGAAATGGGGTTTTCCTGCACCCTGAGTTGCAGCGAAAAGGTGAGCCGCGTCACCAGGGACCCTAACTCCCTGTACGGGCTGGGCAGGTATCTGCGAGTGTCTTCGGTCAGCTCGAAGGATTTCTTTGAAAAGAAGATGGGGCTGTCATGAGGTTCCTGGAGCTTCTGCGGGAAGCCCTTTGGGGCTGGCACGTGCTGCTGCTGATCCTGGCGGCAGGCGTGTATTTTTCCTTTGCCGGCGGATTTTTCCAGCTGCGCCGCATGGGGCAATGGCTGAAGACGGCGGTGCGGGGGCCCAAACGGCAAGGGAAAGGCGGCGGGGTGTCCCAGTTTCAGGCGCTGACCGCCGCGCTGGCGGGCTCTATCGGCGTGGGGAACATCGTGGGCGTGGCGGCAGCCATCACCGTGGGCGGCCCGGGCTCCCTGTTTTGGATGTGGGTCTCGTCGATTTTCGGCATGATGACCGTCTTTTCCGAAAATCTGCTGGCCGCCCGCCACCGGGGGGCCCCGGGAGCCCTGGGCTATATCGAGAAAGCGGGGAAATGGGGAAAGCAGCTGGCTGTGCTGTATGCCGCCGGCTGCTGCCTTTCCTCCTTCGGCATGGGCAACATGGCCCAAACCAACGCGGCGGCCGCCGCCCTGGAAAGCTTCGGCGTGGCTCCGCAGGTCACGGGCCTGCTGACGGCGCTTCTTGTCTTCTTTGTGGCCCGGGGCGGGCTGGGCTTTGCGGTAAAGATCACGGAAAAGCTGGTGCCCGCCATGACCCTTTTATTTTTCGGGGCTTCTCTGGGGGTGCTGTGGGTTTTCCGGGACAATCTGCCGGGGGCTTTTCGCAGCATTTTTGAAGAGGCGTTTTCGCTGAAGGCCGGAGCGGGCGGCACAGCGGGTATGCTGATCGCCCTGAAGGTGGGCGTGTCCCGAGGCGTGTTCACCAACGAAGCCGGGCTGGGAAGCTCCGCCTTTGCCTATGAGGACGTCCGGGACAGAACGCCGGTGGAGCTGGGCTGTATGGGAATTTTCCAGGTGTTTGTGGATACCCTGGTGATGTGCACTGTCACCGGGCTGTGTATCCTGTGCTGCCGCTCTCCCATGCTGGAGGGCGCCCAGCTCACCTTTTTCGCCTATGAATCAGCCCTGGGGGCCGCCGGAAGCGGGGCGGTCTCCCTGTGCACGGCGCTGTTTGCCCTGGCCACGCTGGTGGCCTGGTGCTGTTATGGCCGGGAAGGCCTGTTCTACCTGACAAAAGGAAAAGGGAAAAATCTGTTCGCGCTGGTTTCCGCCGCCGCCGCCTTTTTGGGCTGCGTGCTCCCCCTTACGGCGGTGTTTCAGCTGGGGGACGCTTTCAACGGCATGATGGCCCTGCCCAATGTGCTGGCGCTGTTCCTGTTTTCCGGGGAGATCCGGGAGCAGCTGGCCCAGGAAAAGGGAACGCGGCGGGCCTTGCTTTTTTCCGCATTTAATGATAAAATAAAAACGGATCATCAGGGGACTTTCCGGCGGCTGAAAAACGCCGGGGCCCGCAACGCGGACGGATCGCCGGGGCATACCCGGCTCCGTCGGAAAGGTATGTGATTTTATGAAACTGATCCTTGCGATCGTGAGCAATGACGACAGCGGCGCGGTTTCTTCCGCGCTGACCCGCGAAGGGTATTCCGTAACCAAGCTGGCCACCACCGGCGGCTTTCTGATGGCGGGCAATACCACCTTCATTTCCGGCGTGGACGACGAAAGAGTGGACGACGTCATCAGCATCATTTCCAAATACAGCAGCCGGCGGACCCAGATCGTGCCCAGCACCTCCACCATGGACGTGGGCATGTACTCTTCTTTCCCGGTGGAGGTCACCGTGGGCGGCTCCACGATCTTTGTGCTGAACGTGGACCGCTTTGAGAAGGTCTGATGGATTTTTCCGGTTTTTTGGGTAACGACGAAGTGAAAGCGGCGTTTTCGGCCGCTTTCGCGTCGCGCCGGTTTCCCCATGCCATCGTGCTGCAGGGGGAGGCTGGCTGCGGCAAGCGGACTCTGGCAAAGCTAATTGCCAAGGCGCTGGTGTGCCGGGACCGGGAGCATGCCCCCTGCGGGCTGTGTCCTTCCTGTGTCCGGGCCGCCGCCGGTTCGCATCCCGATATCCGGATCGAGGAGGGGAGCGGGGCCACCCGCTCCCTTAGCGTTGATACGATAAAAGCCGTCATTGCCGACGCCTACCGAATGCCCGAGGAAGCGGAATATAACGTGTATATCCTGCTGATGGGTTCCCGGACGCTGGAGGCGGCCCAGAACAAGCTGTTAAAGGTGATCGAGGAGCCCCCCGAAGGGACGGTGTTCCTTTTGGTGTGCGAATCCGCTGAGCAGCTGCTGCCCACCATTCGCTCCCGGGCCCAGAGCTTTACGCTTAGGCCCCCCGCCCCGGAGGAAGCCGCCGCCCTGGTTCAGAAGCGGGCGGAAATCAGCCCCGAAGAAGCCCGGCGCCTTTCGGACCTGTGCGGCGGGAACATTGGCAGAATGCTGGAGGAGCTGGACGGGGGAGGCTTGGCCCAGGCCCAGGCTTTGGCCGCGGCCATCGCCGCCGGGGTTATGGCCCGGAGCGCCGGCGATTTGCTGAAGGCGGCGGCGCCCCTGCAAAAGGACCGAAAGCTGTGCCGGGAGACCCTTTCGCGGCTGACGGTCATTTTTCGGGACGCCTGTGTGCTGCGGGCCGGCGGGACAAGCCTTTTAAGCGGCGCCCGGCAGGAAGCCGAGCTGCTGGCGGGCCTGCCCATAAAGCAGCTGTACCGGCTGCCCGGCATTGCTGAGGAATTCGGACAGAAGCTGGACCGCAACGCCAATATGCCGCTGCTTGTTACCTGCCTGTGCACCCGGCTGCGGGAAGCGGCGGGAAAATAAAGCGGCAAGCAAAAAGGAGGAACGACGTATGGCCGAAGTGATCGGTGTGCGTTTTAAAAATACGGGAAAAGTGTACTACTTTGATCCCGGCAGTGAAAAGCTCCGCAAGGGGGACAGGGCCATTGTGGAAACCGCCCGCGGCATAGAGTGCGGGGAAGTGGCCATGGAAAACCGGGAGGTCAGCGACAGCTCCATTGTGCAGCCTCTGCGCAAGCTGGTGCGCAAAGCCACCAAGGAAGATCTGCACCGGGTGGAGGAAAACCATAAAAAGGAGCAGTCCGCCCTGCTCGCCTGCGAAAAGAAGATCGCCGAACGGGGCCTGGATATGAAGCTGGTGGAGGTGGAATACACCTTCGACAACAGCAAGATCCTGTTCTATTTCACCGCCGACGGCCGGGTGGATTTCCGGGAGCTGGTAAAGGATCTGGCCGGCATGTTCCGCACCCGCATCGAGCTGCGGCA
>CAZBDS010000141.1:0-4850 GCA_964490735.1 uncultured Acutalibacter sp.
CAGGGTCTGTTAAAAGCTCTTGATTTCATAGACGAAGTGATCCATATCATCCGTCAAAGTTACGACGACGCCAAAGAAAACCTGATGAAGCGCTTCGGCTTGGACGACGTCCAGGCCCAGGCCATCTGCGACATGCGGCTGATCTCTCTCCAGGGTCTGAACCGGGAGAAGCTGGAGGCCGAATATAAGGAGCTGGAGCAGAAGATCGCCTACTACCAGGAGCTGCTGGGCAGCGAGGAAATGGTGCGGCAGGTCTTGAAGGAAGAGCTGCTGGAGCTTAGCAAAAAGCACGGCGACGAAAGAAGGACCGAGATCCAGGACGTGGCCGGGGAGATCGACATCGAAGACCTGATCCCCCAGGAGGAATGCGTCCTCACCATGACCAATTACGGCTATGTAAAGCGTCAGAAGATGGACACCTACCGAACTCAAAAGCGAGGTGGCCGTGGCATTACCGGCATGAGCCGCCGGGACGAGGACGTGGCCACGGAGATCTTTGTCACCGGCAGTCACGACTATGTGATGTTCTTCTCCGACGAGGGCCGGGTGTACCGCCTGAAGTGCTACGAGGTGCCCGAGGGCTCCCGCACCAGCCGGGGCATGAATATCCGGAATCTGCTGCCCCTTGGCCCCGACGAGAAGATCACCTCCATGATCCGGGTGACAAGCTTCGACGACGACAAGTACCTGGTGATGGTGACGAAAAACGGCGTGATCAAGCGCACCAGGCTTTCCGCCTATAACACGGCCAGAAAAGGAGGCCTCATCGCCATCGACCTGGACGAGGGGGACACCCTTAGCTGGGTGCGGGTTACAAGCGGCAACGACGATCTGCTGGTGGCCACCAAAAAGGGCATGGCCATTCGGTTCCACGAGGACCAGGTGCGCGCTATGGGCCGCACCGCCAGAGGCGTGAAGGTAATGGCCCTGAAAGAGGGTGACTGCATTGTGGGCATGTCGGTCCTCCGGGAGGGCGGCATGGTGCTCACCGTTACCGAGACGGGCTACGGCCGGCTTTCCAGCCCGGACAATTACCGGCTCCAGCACCGGGGCGGCAAGGGCCTTTTGAACTACCACGTGGAGCGCTTCGGCGACGTGGCCGCTATCAAGGTGGTGGACCTGGACGACGATGTGATCCTTATTTCCGAGGACGGCGTGATCATTCGCATCGCGGCCGAGTCGATCCGCGTCTGCGCCAGGCCCAGCAAGGGCGTGCGCGTCATGAAGCTCCAGGAGGGCGGCAGGGTGGTCACCCTGGCCCGGGCGCCTCATGAGGAGGAAGAAGTGGACGACGTGGAGATCGAAGACGACGGCGCCGCCGACGAGGGCGCGGAGGACGACCCGCCCGAGACCGATGAAGCGGAAGAAACCGCCGAAACGGAAGAATAAAAAACCATAAAAGAAGCGGATTTCCAAAAGGCATACAAGCCTTTGGGAGATCCGCTTCTTTTCGGTTAAGCTTTAGATTTCTTTATCAGAACTCCGGAAAATCGGGCAGAGCGCCGTCCTGCTCGTACTTGACCCGGCAGAGCTCTATGGCCCGCTGCCGGTAAGTGAGCACGATCTCCTTGGAGGCGTTCAGGATCCCCTCGTTGTGGTCGCCCGCCT
Organism: uncultured Acutalibacter sp.; assembly: GCA_964490735.1. Taxonomy (GTDB): domain Bacteria; phylum Bacillota; class Clostridia; order Oscillospirales; family Acutalibacteraceae; genus Acutalibacter. The sequence goes on from CAZBDS010000141.1 coordinate 1,609, forward strand.
CTTCCCGAATCTTTTTCACCCGGCCCTCAATTTCCGAAAGCCAAAGGCTTTGCTCGTCCCGCAGGGACTCCCGTTCCTCGCCGGAGAGGAGCTCCAAAGCGGCGTCGTAGGAAAGGTCTACCATGTCCCGCCAGCGCTGGGCGGCCTCGTCGCAGGCCTGGCGCATGGCGGAAAAGCTCATGGCCTGGGCATAGCTTTCATCGTAGGCTTTGTCGATGGGGTTCTGGGAAAAATCCGCCTCAAAGCCCTGGGCCCCTTCTTCGGGAGAGTCGGGAATCAAGTCTTTGGCCGGTACGAACCAGGCGCTTTCCGCCGGAGGCTCGGAAGAAACCGGCGCAAGAGAGCTTTCCGGCAGGTCAGAGCTGACCTGCTCCGGGCCGCCCGTGCAGGCGGCAAGGCCGAAAAGCAGGGCGGGGCAAAGGGCCAGCAAAAGAAATTTTTTCAGGATTTTCATAGGCTTTTTTGTCCTTTCGCAAGTCATGTTCCACATGAAACTACAGCAGGCCCTGTTCCACCAGCTTGGCGGTTTTCAAGATCCCGATCTGGGTTTTGGCGTCGGGAATCTGGTTGTTCAGCACCATGTTTACGGCCTGTTCCAGGGGGATCCGCTGATTTTCCAGGAACTCGTCCTCGTCCAGATGGAGGTCCGCCGTGCCATTGTCGGCCCGGCAGGCCCAAAGCCGAATGATCTCCCCGCAGTAGCCAGGGGTGGGATACACGTTTCCCAGAGATACATAGGACTTGTCGTTAGTGCCTGTTTCCTCCAGCTGTTCCCGCTTGACCGCCTCAAAGGTGTCCTACCCGGGCTCCAGATTTCCGGCGGGCAGTTCCAGCAGCACTTCTTTGTAGGGATAGCGGAACTGGCAGACAAAGATCAGCTCGTTTTTGCCGGTGAGGACCGCCACGGACACGCCGCCGGGGTGGTCCACCACTTCCCGCTTAGCGGGGCGGCCGTCCTCCAGCTCCACGTCGTCCACATGGACCCGAATGATCTTTCCCCGGTAAAGCTCCGTTTCCTTCTTGGTGATTTCCAGCAGCTTCATAGAAAGCCCTCCTTGATTACAGCCGGTTCATCACCAGGCCGGTGATGAGCTTGGGATAAAAATAGGTGGATTTCTGGGGCATTTTCTCGCCGGCGGCGGCCACTTGGCCGATCTCTTCCACCCGGGTGGGGTTTAAGAGGAAGCAGCACTGGCTTTCCCCCGCTTTGACAGATTCCTCCGCCTCCTCCGCGGACCGGGTGTAGGTCAGGTTCTTCTGGGCGGCCATGTTTTCCTTGTCAATGCCCAGCACGCCCTCCAGGATCAGGGTGTGCAGGATCGTCACGTCCAGCCGCCGGGAAGCCCGGCTCTTGTCCGGCAGCAAGCCGTCCATAACGGCCTCGTCCTTCAGAACCAGGGTCAGCCAGCTTTTGCCGTCGAAAAACCCGAAGGCGTGCCTGCCCTGGGCGTAGTAAGCGTCCAGCTGTTCTTCCACCTGCTGCCGGCTGCCGCCGGGGACCGTGTCGAAATAAGAGGCCCAGGCAGCGGGCAGGGCGGCGGTGTCCAGGCCCTCCAGGCCCCGGACCAGCCGGTGGGTGGGAAAAACCACCAGGCCTTCGTCCCCCATGTCCGCCAGGAACATCATCAAATAGTCGGCGCCGGGCCGGTAAAGGTTCTGTTCCCGGCACCAGTCCCGGTACCGCAGAGCGGTCTCATACCGGTGATGGCCGTCAGCGATGTACAGCTTCCGGTCGGTAAAATCCTCCCGCAGGGCCTCGATGGCCACCGGGTCGTTCACCACCCACAGCCGGTGGGTGACAAGGCCGTCGGAAAACTGGTACCGGGGCCCGCAGGTCTGAGTCAGGCTGTCCAGCCGCTGCCGGGTGACGTGTTTTTCGTCCCGGTACAGCGAATAGACCTGGCTGAAATTGCAGCCCGTGGCCTGCATCAGGTGAAAGCGGTCCTCCTTTGCCTTGCTCAGGGTTTCCTCGTGGGGCAGCACCACCCCGGCGGAGAACTCTTCCAGCCGGACCCGGCAGATCATGCCGCGAAGCTTCTTCACATTGCCGTGGTCCGCCTTGTCTAAAAATTCTTCCTCGTAGATGTAAACGCCCTCGTCCATGTCCTGCTTCAGGACGTCCTGGGCGAGCCAGTCCTCCAGGGTCCGGCCGGCTTCCCCGTAAGGGTCCTCGCCCCGGGGCAGTTCCAGACGGATCACGTTGTATGGATTTTTGGCAAGATAGCCCTGCCGCTGTTCCTCGCTGATGATATCGTAGGGCGGGCAGGCCAGGTCCTCAATGTTTCCGGCCCGGCTCAGGTTGTACCGAAGCGCCCGCATAGGTCTGATTTCCGCCAAAGGGATCCCTCCTGTGTCAAGTAAAATGCAGGGAAACTGTACCCTTCTATTGTAATCTTTCGGGGCGGTATCGTCAAGGAGCGGTTCCCGCAAATGTTCAGAAGGACGAGAGGTTCTTTTCACTCAAACTTCACAAAGGGCGGGTACACTAAAATGGAAATCGCGGACTGTTTTGGGAAAAGTATTGCAAAAACCCGGTTTTTGCGGTACTATAAACAAGTATGCGACGGTAAATTGGTCGAAAACAAGACAGGAGGAATCACGGAACATGGTAGAGGTCAAAAACCTCACGAAGCGCTATGGCACCAAGCTGGCGCTGGATCACGTGAGCTTTACAGTCGAGGAAGGCTCGATCGTGGGATTCCTGGGCCCCAACGGCGCGGGCAAATCCACGGCGATGAACATCATCACGGGCTATCTTTCCGCAACCTCGGGCGAGGTGACGGTCTCGGGCAAAAACACCCTGGACGAACCCAACGAGGTCAAGAAAATGATCGGGTATCTTCCCGAGCTGCCCCCGCTGTACATGGACATGACGGTAAAGGAGTACCTGAATTTCATGTACGAGCTGAAAAAGGCGAAGCAGCCCCGGGAACAGCACATCAAGGAGATCTGCGAGCTGGTGAAGATCGACAACGTCTACGGACGGCTGATCGGCAACCTGTCCAAGGGCTATAAGCAGCGCGTGGGCATTGCCCAGGCCCTGATTGGCAACCCGCCCGTCCTGATCCTGGACGAGCCCACCGTGGGCCTGGATCCCAAGCAGATCATCGAGATCCGCACCCTCATCAAAAATCTGGGCCGGAACCACACGGTGATCCTCAGCTCCCACATTCTGCCCGAGGTGCAGGCTGTGTGCGAACGGATCATCGTAATTAACAACGGCCGCCTGGTGGCCGACGGCG
>CAZBDS010000142.1:0-4822 GCA_964490735.1 uncultured Acutalibacter sp.
ATTGAGCAGATACAGGTCGTCCATGTTGTTCCTGGCCCGATCCAGAGCCACCTCGTCATAGGTCCTGTCCTGATAGTCCTCTGCGGTGTAGGTCCAGTAATCTACAGTAACGCCCAGTCTCTCCTCCGCCATGGAAATTGTCAGGTCCGCCGCGGTCCGGGCCACATTCTCCACGTTGGGATTGGTCTTTTCCATGGGGCTGAACAGATTAACCACCCGTTTCGTCTCTTCCCTCCGGGAGGTCAGGTTCTTGGAGTCCTCCTGGCCGCCGCAGGCGGCCAGCTGCAAGAAAGCTGACAGCGCCAGACAGACGGCAATCCATTTTTTCATACCTCTCATAGGTTTTCCTTTCTTTTGACGAATTGTACAATGATCTTTTTCAAAAGCTCCATATTCAGGGGCTTTGGCACATGGGAATCCATGCCCGCGTCCAGAGCGGCCTTCTCGTCCTCGGCAAAGGCGTTGGCCGTCATAGCGATGATAGGAATTTGTCCCGCATCCTTGCGCTCAAGAGCACGGATGGCCCGAGTGGCCTCATGGCCGTTCATTACCGGCATCTGTACATCCATAAGGATGGCGTCAAATTCGCCGGGCTCTGATTTTCGGAATCGCTCCAAAGCCAAAAGACCGTTGGCCGCAATCTCACAGGAGGCGCCCTCCAATTCCAGCAGCTCTGAGAGAATCTCCGCATTGATCTCGTTGTCCTCTGCGGCCAGAAAATGCATACCTTTCAAAGGTTCGGAATCCTCCGTTCCCAACCCGGAGACCTTTTCGTTCCACAGCTCCTCGATCTTTGTCCGAAGGGCTGAGACAAAGAAGGGCTTTGTCAGAGCGTCGGTACGGGTGAGCTGGAGAATTTCCTCCATGCCGGTCGCGTCAAATTCCGCCAAAAGCAGAAGAGGAACAGAATCCGGCAACCGGGACCGAAGGGCTTTTGCCATCTGCGGGCCACATTCCTCCCAGTCCAGCAAGACCAGCTGGAAGCACTCGCCGCTCTGCAGCAGTTCCAGGGCTTCTTCCATCACGGCGGTATCCAGCCGGACACCGGTATCCTGCATCAGGGCAGGGATGCTCTCCCGGTTGTCCGCGCTTCCGACCACTGACAGGATATGGGAAATGTTGCGCTCCGCCCAGAATTGACGATCTGCCGCCTCCTCCTGAATACGCAGCTCCAGCTCCACACGGAAAAGGCTCCCTCGGTCTATCTCGCTGGACACCTCGATGGTTCCGCCCATCAATTCTACAATACTCTTGGTGATGGCCATACCCAAACCGGTACCCTGCACCTTGTTGGTGGTGCTGTTCTCCGCCCGGGTAAAAGCATCGAAGATGGTCTCCAGATACTCCGGTGTCATGCCGTAGCCATTGTCCTCTACCTCAAAGCAAATGTGCTCGTACTGGCTGGAACGCTGCTTGAGACCTATGACACGAAACCAGATATTCCCTCCCTCGGGCGTGTACTTCACGGCGTTAGAGAGAAGGTTGATCAGGATCTGGTTGATCCGGGTCTCATCCCCCATCAGATATTCGTGGCGAATGCCTGTCACCTCTGTGTGGAACGTCTGGCGCCTGGCTTTAGCCATGGGCTGAATGATGGCGTCCGTCGAGGAGATTACATCGCTGAGAGAGAAATGTTCCGTGTTCAGCACCACCTTCCCGCTCTCAATCTTGGAAATGTCCAGGATGTCGTTGATCAGGCTGAGCAGGTGCTGTCCGGAAGCGGTGATCTTTTTGGTATACTCCCGCACCTTGGCCGGATTTTCCGCGTCTCTGGTCAGCAGCGCGGTAAAGCCCAGTACCGCATTCATAGGAGTGCGAATATCATGGGACATATTGGACAAGAAGGTGGTCTTGGATTCACTGGCAATCTGCGCGGCCTGAAGGGCCTGAGCCAGCTGCTGGTTGTGAAACCTGCGCTCCTCCTCCTGTTCCCTGCGCAGCTTTTCCTGCTGCCTCCAACTCAGGTAGTACAAAACAATGCACAGGAAGAAGGCAGCCAGCAGGGAAATTACCAAAATCCATATATTCTGGTTGACGGTCTTCCCCTCCTGCTGGATGGCCTCCACCGGCACATACCCCACCAGAAAGATCGTCCCATCGTTCACAGCCCACATGTAGTTAAGGGCCTCCACCGAGCGAATGCTGTGGTAGAAGAGGGCGTCCCGTCCGGCCTCCATGCAATCCGTGATCTCTTCCCGGATCTCCGGATCCTGAATGTCGTTGGCCCGGTAGAAATCATCCAGGTTCAGGTGACCCGCGCTGCGCTGCCCCATCCCTTTGGGCTTGAGGACAAAGCGTTGGCTTTGGGCGTCCATGATATACAGTGACGCCTGTTTGTTGTAAAAACCATCATTGGGAAGGGAACGGTCAATGGCATCGTAGATATACTCGGCATAAAGGGTTCCAATGGTTTGCCCGTCCCGCTCCACGGGACATTTCAGGGTGTAGGCCCAGGTGCCCATGTAATTCACGTAGGACTGGGAGACGGGCATTCCCGAGATCGTTCCACCTGCGGAGAAATCCAGGTCCTTTTCGGTAAACCGCTCTCCGGTGTTGGAGACCCCCTCCGTTTCCCCGGCCGGAATGAAAGACAGCTTGGCCATAGCCTGATTTTTCTCATAGGCGCGGATATAGGCCGCCGGATCGTCCGCGCTGGCGACTTCCTGGGCAATCAACGATTGGAAGTCTGACTGACTGCGAAGGATCGCCTCAATGGTGCTCTGGATCAGGTCCAGGCTCTCGCTCAAATTCTGGATGGCGGAAGCGGACATTTCCCGGGATATTTTCTGAGACACGAAGGATATAATCCCTCCGAAAATGGAGAAAAACAAGATGATCAGGAAGAGTAATGAGAGGCCTCTGGCTCTTCCTTGTCTTTTCGGCTTAGTCTCTATTGGGGCCCCCTCCTTTCACCCGGTTTGAGGGCCTGTAATATAAGCCCTCAAAACCCGTCCGGCCTTACGAAAAATATCGCCGGCCTTGAAAAGGTATGGGTCGGCTTATGGTATGGGATATTATAGCATTGGCGCGTGAAAAAATCAATATGAAGGCAAGAGAGCAGTATTTCGAGCATACAGGTATCGAACACAGATTTTTCCCCGGGCCTCCTCGACGCTCTCCTGCCGGTGCGAAAAAAGGACCGGCCCTGTCTGGCCGGCGACAACAGGACAAGAAGGGCCACTCTGCTCCGAGCCATGGACCGGGATTTTATGGAAAAGACGAGGGAAAGCGTCAAAGAGGCCGCCCTTCGGCGGCCTCTTTGACGCTTTCATATTCTTATACCCTTTTTCTTAATTTTCTTTTGTCTTAAGCTTGGAGCTCACCCAGGTAAAGGCGGGAATAACAAGCACGGGGATCCCGATGTAGCCCACAAGGGAAGTGCCCTTCTTCAACAGATCTCCAAACCCCATGGACGCGCCCAGTGCGGCGATCCCGAGAAGGATAACGGTGATCACAAAGCGGCGAAGCTGCGCGTTCTTGATAAAACCGAAAAGCCTGTCGAAGCGCACCGTTCCGGCAAAAGCGAGGCCCGCCGTGCTGGAAAGCACCGCAAGGCTCATCAGCAGAACAAACAGCCAGGTAAGCCAGCCCTGCCCCAGCCCGTTGAGCACGGAGAGAACCGGGATCGTACCAAAGTCCCAGCCTTCCACAGCGGTGTAGCTGAACAGTGTCAGCACGAAGCAGATCATCAGGACCACTGTGATAATGTAACCGGAGCCAATCGCCTTTTTGGTTTCCTTTTTGTCGGCGAGAAGGTCGCTTACAGACATCACGTTAAATACAATGGTGCTCTGGAAGCATCCGTAGAGAATGCCGTTGAGGATCGCAATGAAAATATTGCTGCCGCCGGTCTTCTGTACCGAGGCGGCAAATGCCTTCGGAAGATCGCCCTGGCCGAGGGCAAAGGACATGACCGTGATAAGGAGCACCACCGCAACAATGGCGTACATCATGTACTTGGAGGATTTCGAAAGCAGCTTGGAGCCGTAGAGGCAAAGCAGTGCCGAGAGGATAATGGTGATAACGGCGCTGATCCAGGGCGCAACGCCAGCCACATTTTTCAGAATATTCTGCTCGCCCGAAACGGCAAGGCCGCCCGCGCAAAAAACGGTGAGCAGAAAAGTGATGTCATACAAAACTCCCGCGACTTTTCCGCCTTTTTCACCGTAGCAGGATACGGCAAAGGGCTTGTAGTTGCGCACTTGATTGCTTCTGGCATACTCGGTCATAAAATACATGACGCCGCCGGTGACAAGCATTGCGATAAGGGGGGTGAAAATGCCCACCCAGCCGTACTGCACATACCACTGCATACTAAAGCCGCCGGTTGCAAAGCCGGGCCCGAAATGACCGCCCAGCCATACCGCGGCAACGCCCAAAAACGCGAGCTTTGTTGAATTCTTTTTCATTTTTCCTCTTCCTTTCCCTTATTCGTGGTCAAAAGACACCCGAAGAGTAAGCATGTCTTTCAGATCGTTTGCCATGCCGACGTGAAGCGGGTGAGCAAGATAGGCTTGCAGGCACTCCGGGCTGTCCAGCTTCATAACCGACATGATATCGGCATTGGAATCCCTGACGACATTGGTGCGGTAGGTAACGGGATCCTTCAGATACTCAAGCTCTGCGGCAAGCGCGTCGTAGACTCCCCTGACCTTGTTTTCAACAAAGTCGATATCAACACCCGGCTTCAGCTTAAGAAGCACATAATGCGTCATAAACAGTCTCCCCCTTTCCAAAATATGGGAATGTGTAACTCCTATGCTTATATTAAACACCCGCGAATCTTCTGTCAAGAAAATTCATGTACGATTGCAAAAAAGCC
>CAZBDS010000143.1:0-4771 GCA_964490735.1 uncultured Acutalibacter sp.
TCACCAAGTCCAAGTTTGAGGACCAGGAGCTGAAATGGGAAAGCCCCTGGGGCTACGGGTATCCCGGCTGGCATATCGAGTGCTCCGCCATCAGCGTGAAGGAGCTGGGGGAATATCTGGACATTCACTGCGGCGGCATCGACAACGCCTTTCCCCACCACACCAACGAGATCGCCCAGTCCGAAGCCTATCTGGGGCACCCTTGGTGCGGCTGCTGGTTCCACGTGCTTCACCTGAACGACGCCGGCGGGAAGATCAGCAAGTCCAAGGGGGCCAAGCTGACCGTTTCCCTGCTGGAGGAAAAGGGGTACGACCCGCTCTGCTACCGGCTGTTCTGCCTGCAGTCCCACTACCGCAAGCCCCTTACCTTCTCCTTTGACAGCCTGACGAACGCTGCCCAGGCCTATCAGAAGCTGATCGGCCGGGTGGCGGCCCTTTCCAAAGAGGGAGAGCCCGACAAGGACGCCGCGGAGCCTTTCCGGAAGCGGTTCGCGGAGGCCCTGGGCAACGACTTGAACACCTCTTTTGGCCTGACTGTGCTGTACGACGTGCTGAAGTCGGACTTAAGCGACGCCACCAAGCGGTATCTGGTGGGGGACTTTGACCGGGTGCTTTCCCTGGACCTGCTGAAAGCGGCAGAGAAGGCGGGAAAGAGCGGCCAAGAGGCGGAGATCCCCGAGGAGCTGCGGGCGGAGATCGAAGAGCTGCTGGCCAAACGGGCCGAAGCCAGGAAAAACAAGGACTGGGCCGCGGCAGACGCCATTCGGGACGAGCTGAATGCCCGGCACGTAGTGATGAAGGATACGCCGAACGGCGTGGAATGGCACATCGACCATTAAACACGGGACGGACGGTTTTTGGCCCCCCGGGGAAACGGGCGGCGGGAAGCCGGAAAACAGCGATTGGAGGAAATGAAAATGGAGATCTGCGGAAAGAGGGAAATGGAGCTGCTACAAAAGATCGGGTTTACCCGTATAGCCGGCTCGGAGGAAGAAAAGAAAGCGGCGGAGATCTTAAAAGCCGAATGCGAGGCCATCGGCGTGGAGGCCTCCATCGAGTCCTTTGAGATTGAGGACGCCACCATTGAAAAGGCCGCCTTTGAGATTTTGGAGCCCTTCCAGCAGGAATATGAGGTCACCGGCTACAAATGCGCCGCCGAGACCTGGGACCGGGGCCTGACCGCCGATTTCCTGTATGTGGAAAACGGCACCGACGTAAACTTAAAGGACGCCGCCGGAAAGATCGTGCTGGTAAACGGCTACCTGCGGGTGCCGCTGTTTAAAAAGCTGATGGAGGCCAAAGTGGCAGGCATCGTCACCATGGAGGGCACCATTAAGGATAAGCTGGACGAAACCGACCTGTCCACCCGGAAGCTGAGAAGGACCCTGCGGGCCTTTGGCTCGGTGCCCATGGTCAACCTGCGCACAAAGGACGCTTTCGACCTGGTGAGCCGGGGCGCCTGCAAGGCCAGGCTCGTTTTGAAGAATACGACCGTGACCAAAAAATCCCACAATGTGATTGCCGAAATTGCCGGTACGGAGCGCCCCAATGAGGTGATAAGCTTCGGCGCCCACTACGATTCCGTGGATTTCTCCAAGGGCGTGTACGACAACGGCGCCGGTTCCGTCATCAATATGGAGATCCTGCGGTATTTCAAGGAGAACCCGCCCAAGCGCACGGTAAAGTTTATGTGGTACGGTTCGGAAGAAATCGGCCTGGAGGGCAGCTGGGCCTATGTGAAAGCCCATAAGGACGAGCTGGACAAGCACGTGCTGATGATCAACGTGGACGTGGGCGGCCCGGTGCTGGGCGTGGACAGGATCACTGCCACCGCCGAGGAAAAGGTGGTTTCCTTCCTGGAGTACTTCACCAAGATCCGGGGCCATTCCGCCCAGGTAAAGCAGGGCATTTATTCCAGCGACTCCATTCCCTTTGCGGACAGCGGAGTGCCCGCGGTGAACTTTAGCCGCGACGGCGCCCCGGGAGCCGCCTACATACACAACCGCAACGACACGCTGGCCTTCCTTTCCGCCGACATGCTGGCAAAGACCACTTCCATTGTGCTGGACTTTTCCAAGGCGATGGTGAACGCCCAGGTGTTCCCGGTGGAGAAAAAGATCCCCCAGAACATGGTGGAGGACGTGGAGAAGTACCTCTACAAAAAAGAGCTGGCCGAGCTGGCCGGGGAAAAGGCTTGACTTTTTCCTGGGGGTCTGTTATAGTAAACGCACCTTATAAGTTCTGCTTTGGGCAAAGCTTATGAGCTGCGTTAACAAGAGGATATTTCCAGAAATATTGCGCAGGAGGTAAGGAATGATAAAGTAAGTCTATGAAAACGAGCAAAGATACGCGGACGGGATTGCCCCGTTTTGTTTGCGCTGCCGTTTCATGACTTGCCTTCATTCCGCTCTGGCTGCCCTTATGGGGCGGCGTTTCCCATGCGATGAAAGAGGTAAGGGCTGTCCCGGCAACGCCGGGGCGGCCCTTTTTGCGGTTCCCGCAGTTCCAATGGACGCTGCCCATTGGAACCGGGCGGCGCCGCCGCCGAGCTTGCAACCCGGCGGACGCCGGGTTGCAAGTGCGGGAACCGCTACATCACAGGAGGAACTATGCTGCAAATTAGAAATTTGACTGTATCGATGAGGAAAGACCTGCGGGAGCTTTTAAGGGACTTCACCTTCTCCCTGGGGCCCGGCGACAAGGCGGCCGTCATCGGGGAAGAGGGCAACGGAAAATCCACCCTGCTGAAGCTGTTGTACGATGAAGCCCTGGTGGACGGCTACGCCGAATGGAGCGGAACGATCCAAAAGGACGGCATGATGATGGGATATCTTTCCCAGGAGCTTTCGGAGGAGGAAAAGTCCCTGACTGCCTACGAATTCTGCTGTGAGGAACCGGCCTTTTTGGAGAGTTCTCCCAAGGAGCTAGCCGACGCGGCGGCGGACCTGCGTTTTCCTGTAGAGCTTTTTTACTCTGACCGGACCATGGGCACCCTTTCCGGCGGGGAAAAAGTAAAGCTGCGCATGGCGCTGCTCACCCTGCGCCGGCCGGACTGCTATCTGCTGGACGAGCCCAGCAACGATCTGGACATTGAAACCCTGGAATGGCTGGAGGGATTTATCAGAAGCTGTCCCCAGCCGGTGCTGTTCATCTCCCACGACGAAATGCTGCTGGAAAACACCGCCAACGTCATCGTGCACATGGAACAGCTCCGGCGAAAGACCCTGCCACGGTGGACCGTGACAAAGCTTGGCTACCGGCAGTATGTAGAGGAACGGCTTCAGAAATTTGATAAACAGGAGCAGCTGGCTCGGAAAGAGCGGGAGGAGGATAAAAAACAGCAGGAAAAGCTGCGGCAGATCCAGCAGAAGGTGGAGCACCAGCTGAACACCATTACCCGACAAAATCCCAGCGGCGGACGGCTGCTGAAAAAGAAGATGAAGTCCGTCAAGTCCATGGAACACCGTTTCGACCGGGAGCGGCAGGACATGACGGAATTCCCCGACACCGAGGAGTCCATTCTGGTGGGGTTTGAGGAATCGGCCTTTGTGCCTGCCGGAAAAACCGTGCTGGACTTTCATCTGGACACTCTGGAGGCGGGAGAGAAGCGGCTGGCGGAAAACCTGCGGCTGTATGTCCGGGGCGGGGAGCACGTGTGCATCGTGGGGAAAAACGGCGCGGGGAAAACCACTTTTCTGCGGCAGGCGGCAAAGGCGCTGCTGCCCAGAACGGATCTTCAAGCCGCCTACATGCCCCAGGATTACGGCGAGACCGTGGACCAGAGCCAGACGCCGGTGGAATTCCTGGCGAAAAGCTGGGAAAAGGAAGAGCTGACCCGGGTGAAGACCTATCTGGGCAGCATGAAGTACACCGCCGAGGAATGCGGCCACGCCGTCTCGGAGCTTTCCGGCGGGCAGAAGGCAAAGCTCTTCTTTTTGAAGATGATCCTGGACGGCAGCAACGTGCTGATCCTGGACGAACCCACCCGGAACTTTTCGCCCCTTTCCGGCCCGGTGATCCGCAGGATCCTGCGGGAATTCCGAGGCTGTATCATCAGTGTGTCCCACGACCGGAAATACATCGGGGAGGTCTGCGATGTGCTATACGAGCTGACGCCCCAAGGGCTCGTGCCGAGGCAGGGGCTTTCCGGAACGGAATGAACCGGAAGGGGAATCGGACAGAAATTTGAAACATTAGTTCGAAAAATTTTCGAAAAACCATTGCTTTTCCCAAAAGTTTTCTTTATAATGGAAACAGAAAACGACAGCCCGGCAGCACCGGGCGAGGAGGGCTATCCATGGCAGAAAAGAACAAGGCGCCCATCAGCACCAAGGTGAGCGGCAGCGTGAACGCGGACGACAAGAAAAAAGCGCTGGAAACGGCGCTGGCGCAGATCAAGAAGCAGTTCGGCGAAGGCGCCGTTATGCGTCTGGGGCAGGATTCCGCTTTAAACGTGGAATCCATTCCCACAGGTTCCCTGTCCCTGGACCTGGCGCTGGGAATCGGCGGTCTGCCCAGAGGCCGTATCATCGAGGTGTACGGCCCCGAATCCTCCGGCAAGACCACCCTGGCGCTGCACTGTATCGCCGAGGGCCAGAAGCAGGGGGGCAACGCGGCCTTCATCGACGTGGAGCATGCCCTTGACCCGGTGTATGCCGGCAATCTGGGTGTGGACGTGGAAAGCCTGTTGGTCTCTCAGCCGGACACCGGCGAGCAGGCCCTGGAGATCACCGAGGCTCTCGTTCGCTCCAACGCCATCGATGTGATCGTG
>CAZBDS010000144.1:0-4301 GCA_964490735.1 uncultured Acutalibacter sp.
CCTTGCCAGAAACGGCAGAGGGCCGGCGCTTTGAGGAATTTCGTCGGCGAGGCAAACCTCAAATTTTTTCATATTCTTCCATGGCAGAACGAAGGACGGTAAAGGCACAGAGGTAACGGTCGCCGGACCACCTGTAAAACTGTCGGATCTCGCTTTCCGTGTCCCCCTGCATCAAACACCTGGCCAAAAGAGCAGCATCCGGGGCCAAGGGGTGCAGCCGATCCAGATAATCAAAAAGGCACACCGTGTTTACACAGTCCCCCACACTGAAGGGCAGCAGCTCCGTCCGCGGCTCCTCTATCTCATCGGAAATCGGGGCGTCCAGCGACCACTGCCGGAAAGAGGTGCGAAGCAGGAGGTCCTTCTCTGCGTACAGCCGGTCTAAAATGGCGTCCCTTGCGGCATACCAGCCCTGCGTGCCGGTACCCAAAAACTGTTTCGGATCCCGGTGGTAAACCTCCAGAAAGCATTCCCAGCCGATCCCCGCCCAGTCCGCCGCTTCGGCATACCGGCCGGTCAGTCCAGCCTGGCGGCAAAGGCGGCGTGTAAGTTCCTGCACATAACTCTGCTCCCGCAGGGAAAAGGCGCGGCGCTTCACGACGCCTTCCTCCTGCGGCTCCGGGCAGGCGGCTCCATCAGAGGCGGTTCGGGCAGGTCTTCGCTAAAGCCGATCCAAACCTCTTGCTCCGGCCACCATTCCATCGTATAGCAGCAGGGCAGCTGGATCCCTTTTTGCTGCAGCATGGTCAGGAATTGTGAATGCTTCAGCTGTCCCTTTTGGCTGAACTTCAGCGCCCCGCTTTCCGAAGCATACAATTTGGCGACCCGGCCGTCCCTGCTGATTTCCATGTGGACCGGCCGGCTGCAGTCCAGGACGCTTTGCAGCGGGCGGTTCATCGTCATAACCCCCCGGGAGTTGATCGACAGCCTGGGAACGTGGCAAAAACTGACAGGCGAAGGCACTTCCTCAAAGGACAGAGACGATACCCACTCAAAGTCCTTATTCATATCATTCTCCTTATTTGTTTCTTTGCAGATTTCGGCCGATGAAGAAAGACTACCTCTCTTTTTGCCAAATTGCAATTGCCGATGTTTCCAAGGTTTTTTCCTGTCCTTTATGCGTTTTGGAGAATTCGATCCCACCATATATTCCTGCTTATAAATAAATGATATGATAAAAGATTCCGATTCAGTTCCCGCACGCCCAAAGCCGCTCAACAAACTGCCAAATGGCCTGCTTTACCTCCACCAGGCTTCTTCCGAGCTTGACATGAATCGCCGGTTAGGTGTAAAATTTTCCGGCGCCGGCAAACGCCGGAACGATCACGGAAAGAAGATGGGTTTTTGAAACGAACGGTACGCTATGCCTTTGAAAAATCGCTGCCGGTTTTGTGCGGCTACCTGTTCCTGGGCTCCGCCTTCGGCGTGATGATCCAGCACGCGGGCTATAACGCCCTGTGGGCCTTTGTGATCAGCCTGACTGTATTCGCGGGCTCCGGCCAATTCCTGCTGTCGTCGCTGCTCAGCGGCGGCGCCTCTCTGCTCACAACCGCCGCCATGACCCTGCTCATCAACAGCAGGCACATGTTTTACGGCCTCTCTTTTCTGGACCGCTTTAAAAAAACCGGCAGAAAATACCCCTACATGATCTTTTCCCTGACGGACGAAACCTACTCCGTGCTCTGCTCCGTCAAGCCGGAAGAGGGCGTGGACGAGGGAAAAGCCATGTTCCTCATCGCCTTGTTCAATCATATTTACTGGATCCTGGGCAGCGTGCTGGGCGCCCTGCTGGGCCAGTTCCTGCCCCTGAATTTTGCGGGCATTGACTTTTCCATGACCGCCCTTTTCGTGGTGCTGTTTTTGGAACAGTGGCTCGCCTTCAAATCCCACCTGCCGGCCCTTACGGGGTTGTTCGTTTCCGCACTCTTCCTGCTGCTTCTGGGGCCCGACAACTTCATTCTCCCCGCCCTCATCGTCACAGTGACGGTGCTGATGGCCTGCCGGAGCCTGGTGGAGAAAAAGCTGGACCAGCCCCGGCAGGAACGGACAGAAAAGGAGGGAGACCGGTGAACCCTGGCTACTCCATCGCCACCATTACCGTGGCCGCGGTGTGCACCTTTGCCACCCGGCTGGTGCCCTTCCTCCTGTTCGGACAGAGACGGCAGGTGCCTAAAATCGTGGTCTACCTGGGACGGGTGCTGCCTCCCGCCATCATCGCCACGCTGATCGTCTACTGCCTAAAGACCGTCAATTTTCTGACCTTCCCCGGCGGGCTTCCCGAGGTGATCTCCATTGGAGTGGTGGTGCTGCTGCACTTGTGGCGGCGCAACACCCTGCTGAGCGTAGGCGCGGGCACGGTCTGCTACATGGTGCTGATCCAATGCGTGTTCGCGTAAAGACTCCCCGGCGCCTATGAAATCCACACTTTGGAAAACTGCAAAACGCTGGGCTGAAAGGCTCGTAGTTTTTCATGTTCCTTCGTGGGATTGTTAGTAGATGTTTGTGCAGTTTTTATATTGAAAGACCTGTGGCTTTTCAGTATAATACTAGGAAAAGCAGAGAAAAATGCAATTTTAAAATTGCAAACTTGCATTTTCCCCTGCCGGACCCCGCGGCGGCACGCGGGAAAAATTGCAAATCAGAGGGCCCGCCCAAAGGCTCTCGCATAAAGAAAGGTGATAGAACATGATGAAAAGAATTCTGGCCCTTGGAGTGGCAGTGCTGATGGTCCTGGCCTGCCTGGCCGGCTGCGGCAATCAGGAGTCCGCTTCCGGCAGCGCCGGCGCCAACGCCCTGAAAATCGGCGGTACCGGCCCCCTGACCGGCGGCGCCGCCATTTACGGCAATGCCGCCAAGAACGGCGCGCAGATCGCCGTGGACGAAGTAAACGCCCTGGGCGGCAGTATTCAGTTCGACCTGCGCTATGAGGACGATGTGAACGATCCCGAAAAGGCAGTCACCGCCTACAATACCCTGAAGGACTGGGGTATGCAGATCTTCCTGGGCTCCGTCACTTCCAAGCCCTCTGTCGCCACTTCTGCCGAATCCAACAACGACAAGATTTTCTTCCTGACCCCTTCCGCCTCCTCTACCGATGTGCTGGGCGGCGTGGAGAACCCCCTCACCGGCACCGTGGAGATTCCCCGGAAGGATACCATTTTCCAGATGTGCTTTGTGGACCCCAACCAGGGCTCCGCTTCCGCTCAGTACATTTTTGACCAGAAGATGGGCACCAAGATCGCTGTGATCTACAAGAACGACGACGTCTACTCCACCGGCATTTACAACAGCTTTGCCTCCAAGGCGCAGGAGCTGGGCCTGGAAGTCGTCTCCACCACCACCTTTACCGACGACACTTCCACGGACTTCTCCGTGCAGATCGCCGACGCCAAGGACAACGGCGCCGATCTGGTATTCCTGCCCATGTATTATGAGGCCGCTTCCATGATCCTCATTCAGGCGAACTCCATCGGCTACCAGCCCAAGTGGTTCGGCGTGGACGGCATGGACGGCATTCTCACACTGGACGGCTTTGACGCCAGCCTGGCCGAGGGCGTTATGCTGCTGACTCCTTTCAACGCCGACGCCGAGGACGAGGCCACCAAGAAGTTTGTCAGCACCTATCAAGAAAAATTCGGCGAGGTTCCCAACCAGTTCGCGGCCGACGCGTACGACTGCATCTGGGCGATTTACAACGCCCTGAAGGACGAGGACGTGAAGAGCGACGCTGCCGCCGGCGACCTGTGCGACAAGCTGGTGGCCAAATTCACAAGCTCCAGCTTCTCTTACGACGGCCTGACCGGCAGCGGCATGACCTGGGACGCCACCGGCGCGGTAAACAAGTCCCCCAAGGGCATGGTCATTCAGAACGGCGCTTACGTGGGCCTGGATTGATCTGAGCTTTTCAAAATAAAGTCAAAGAGGGCTGACCCGGTTCGGCAGCCCTCTTTGTTCTATACAAGCGCCAAAGTTTTGCAATATGGGGTGCGGGCAGCTTCCCGCCTGGAGGTGTTCTTTTGTCATTCGTCAATAATCTCATCAACGGCATCAGCCTGGGCAGCGTTTACGCTATTATCGCCCTGGGCTACACCATGGTATACGGCATTGCCAAAATGCTGAACTTTGCCCACGGCGACGTGATTATGGTGGGCGCATACATGTGTTTTTTCATGGTTTCCAGCTTTGGCCTCAGCCCGGTTTGGGGCATTCTCGGGGCCGTTATCGTCTGTACGGTCCTGGGCATTCTCATCGAGCAGCTGGCTTACAAACCCCTGCGGCAGGCCAACTCCCTGGCGGTGCTG